>NZ_JBQDBE010000007.1:0-92982 GCF_052090685.1 Gulosibacter sp.
CGAGCGGATCGTGCCGATGACCTTCTCGGGCTCGGTGGTCGCGAAAATAAACATGACGTGCTCGGGCGGTTCTTCCACGACCTTGAGCAGCGCGTTGAATCCTTGCGAGGTGACCATGTGTGCCTCGTCAATGATGAAGATTTTGTAGCGGTCGCGCGTCGGCGCCACTACCGCTCGCTCGCGCAAATCGCGGGCGTCATCCACACCACCGTGGCTCGCGGCGTCAATCTCGAATACGTCAATCGATCCGCCGCCGTCACGACCGAGCTCACGGCAGGATGCGCATTCCCCGCAGGGTTCCGGGGTCGGGCCCTGCTCGCAATTCAAGCAGCGAGCAAGGATGCGCGCTGAAGAGGTCTTGCCGCAGCCGCGAGGCCCGGAGAAAAGATAGGCGTGATTGACCCGTCCGGTGCGAAGCGCGGTCATGAGCGGATCGGTCACCTGACGCTGCCCGATCATTTCGGCAAACGACTCGGGCCGATAACGACGATAAAGGGCGGCAACCATGACCACCATCGTAGACCGCCAGCGACGTCGAATTCGCATGTCATCCACAGGCCACACACGCCATGCCATTTGCCACACGGTGGCCGAAGAACGACAGCGATAAAACGAGATAGGGAGTGTCCCACTGCCGAAACAGCGGAACACTCCCTAATCTGGTTGTGACGGTATTAGCCCTGCGGGGCGAATCGTTCGACGCGGATTACGCAATCGAGGTCTTCGCCGTCGATCGGAGCCTCCACCTGCCAGCTCTCGGTGGCACCGGCCGCTACCGATTCAATATCGACCTGCACGAGCCCCTCGGTATCCCGGTTCTCGTTGAAAGCCACATAAAGGCGATAGCTTTGTGCATCCTCCGTGGGGTTCGTGACCGTTCCCTCACTGATCCATCCACCGTTTCCGGTTTCGCAGCGCTCAACCTCGGCATCCTCGGATGCTCCGACGAACTCCTCGATGGAACCCTGTTGATCAGTGACTTCTACGTAACTGCCAGCGGCAGTTTCTTCGGTCCCGGTCTCGCTATTGCCGTCCGTGGCCCCTCCCCCACACGCGGTGAGGGAGAGGACAACGACCGGAGCGAGCAACCACTTGGCCGGAGCCAACGTACTCGGCGTCAATTTCACGCAGACTGCTCCTTCTTACGGCGTGCGGCGAGCGTGATACCAGCGCCAACCAGAAGTGCTGCGAGTGCGGCGATCAGGCCGAACAACGGCAGCGATTCACCCGTTTGAGCAAGACCGCCATCCTCGGTACCGGTGTTGACCGTTGCCGAGTCCTGATCAGTGACCTGCTGGCCACCGACGGGGTCACCGTCGAGGGGTCCGAAACCGGTGACGGTTGCGGTGTTGACTACCGAACCCGCCGAGACATCGGCATCCGTCAGCACGTAGCTCGCGGTTGCCTTGACCGACTCCCCTGGAGCCAAGACTCCGGGTTCGCCATTCCACTCGTAGGAGATCGATGACAATCCCTGGAGCGGGTCGGTAATCACGACGTCGCCGAGGGTGACGTTTCCGATATTGGTTGCCTCGAAGGTGTATTCAACCGTGTCACCCGCAAGCGCGTTACCTGTGGTCTCGCCCGTCTTCACGAGTTCAATCGCAGGCGCAGGCTGTAGCGGATCCACTGCGCTGTCTTCATCGGTAACCGGGTCCTGCGGCTGTGGCGTACCCGGGTTCTCCGGGTCGTAGGTCGCAGGTGGCGTGCCAATGATGGTCGCGGTGTTGGCCACCTCGCCAGCATCGATATCAGCCTGGGTCAGCGTGTACTCTGCGGTCGCGGTCACCTGCTCACCGGGAGCGAGGACGCCGTTCTCGCCTGGCCACGTGTAGCTCAGGTCGCCGAGTCCAGGCATCGGGTCGGTGATTTCGACATCGGTGAGCGTGACGTTGCCGGTGTTCGTGGCAACAAAGGTGTACTCAACGGAATCGCCCACTTGCTGGGTTTCCTCCGACTGCAGTGCACCGGTCTTCACGAGCTGAATCGCAGCTTCCTGCGGGGTCGGCACGAAAGCGGGGTCCTCGTCGGTCACGGGTTCCTGCGGAACACCGGGCCCGTTGGGGTCCTCGGGATCGTAGGCGTTCGGTGGGGTACCGGTCGTGTCGGCCAGGTTGACCACACCACCAGCATCAATATCGGTCTGCGTCATCGTGTACGACGCCGTCGCAGTGACCGACTCACCCGGAGCAAGCTCACCTTCGGCGGTCGCGTCAGTCCAGTCATAGACCAGTTCCGACAAACCTTCCATCTGGTCAGCAATCGACACATCCGTCAACGTGAGGTTGCCAGTGTTGGTGGCAACGAAGGTGTACGTCACCACGTCACCAGCAGCGGCGCCATCCGCGAGTTCGCCAGTCTTGACGAGGTTAATCGCCGCATTGCCTGGCGTCGGCAGATCGACTTCATCCTCGACGGGAGGTAGCGGCGGCGGAGTTTCGCCACCGGGCGTGGTCGGCGGTACACCGGTCGCGGATGCGAGGTTGTACACGTGACCGGCGTTGATGTCGGCCTGCGTAATCGTGTAGACAGCAATTGCTGCAACCGACTGTCCCGGAGCCAGGACGCCCTCGGCACCTGGCCAAGCGTCATCCGCGAACTCGATGTTCACGCCAGCATCGGCCAGCATGTCGTCAGTGATCGTGATGCCAGTCAGGGTCTGGTTTCCCGTGTTCGAGACAGTGAAGCCGTAGGTGATGGTGTCACCAACAGCTGCTTCATCATCAAACTCGCCAGTCTTTTCGAGCGACAGTGCGGGGTTCGCCTTCACCGGAATGGTGACATCGTCTTCGTCCTTGGGCGTGATCTTCTCGCCAGGGTTATCTGGGTCGTCGATCGGGGAGACACCGGTTGCAATGGCGACGTTGTCGACCTTGCCTGCGTCGATATCGGCCTGCGTGAGCGGGTAGCTCGCGGTGCCTTCTACGCTCTCACCGATGTTCAGCGCACCGACCGCACCCGGCCATGCCGAGTCTTCGATCGTGATCGTGACGCCAGCATCCGCCAGCATCTCGTCAGTGACCTGAACGTCTGCAAGCGAGACAGTACCGGTGTTGGTGATGGTGAACGTGTAGTTCACGATGTCGCCCACTACCGCGGTGTCATCGTTCTCGAGCGCACCGGTCTTGATGAGTTGGATCGCTGCGGTCTGCTCGAGGGTGACCAGAGCAGGGGCATCGTCCGTGACAGGCTCCTGTGGGATACCTTCACCGTCGGGGTTCGCCGGGTCGAAGGCGTTCGGCGGCGTCCCCTGAGTGTCTGCGAGGTTGACAATCGAGCCGGCGTCGCGGTCCGCGTTCGTCACCGAATAGGTAGCGGTACCAGTCACCGACTCACCGGGAGCGAGTACGCCTTCGGCGGTCGCGGCATCCCAGTTGTAGCCGATTGCCGAAAGGCCCGCCATCGGGTCATTAATGACCACATCGCTCAGCGTCGTGTTCCCAGTGTTGGTGGCTACGAAGGTGTAGGTCACCGTATTGCCGTCTTCCGAAAGAACCGGGGACTTTTCGAGCGAGATGCTTGCATCCTGGTTAGAGCCGAGGATGGTCACTTCGCTCGGTGGAGTCTCGATCGGCTCACCCGGAGTGGTCGGGTCATTCGGGTCACCAGGAGTGGTACCGGTTGCAGTTGCTGCGTTGTGCACGAACCCGCGGTCAACGTCCGCCTGAGTGGCGGTGTAGGTCGCGGTTGCGGTTGCGGTCTGTCCTGGCTCCAGGACGCCGTCGGCGTTGCCTGCGGGCCAGGTGTAGGTCAGTGCGGACAGGCCTTCGAGTGGATCGTTTACCGAGACGTCACTCAGTGTCGCGTTTCCGGTGTTTTCGATCGTGAAGGTGTACGAGATCTCGTCGCCGAGTTCATAGGTGTCGACGTCCGCTTCTTTTTCAAGCGTGAGACCCGGTTCGAGGACTGGGCCGGTTACAGTCGCGTCGTCCGTGTCAGTTACTGGATCAGGCGTCTCGCCGCCAGGCTGTGCGGGCGGCGTGCCGGTGGCAGTCGCCGTGTTGTCAATCTTGCCGGCGTGGATGTGTGCCTGGGTGATGGGGAGCGTTGCCGTTCCGGTGACGGTTTCGCCAGGAAGGAGCTCATTAGGAGCACCCGGCCAGACAGCGAAGGTGATGTCACTGAGACCTGCGAGCTCATCAGTCACGTCGACCGAGGTCAACGGCACTTCGCCATCGTTCTCGACGAGGAAGGTGTAGGTGATCACATCACCGGCATCCGAATAAGTCGTGGGGTCGGCAGTCTTCGTCAGGCTGATCGAGGGATCAGCAGGAAGCACCGGCACATCGGCAGGATCTTCATCCTCAACCGGGTTCCCTCCCGAAGGCGGCACACCGAGCGCTGTCGCCAGGTTGTGCACGTTCCCGTTCGCACGGTCCTCGGCCGTCACCGTGTAGGTGGCAGTCGCGGTCACCGATTGGCCAGGTTGCAGTTCGAATTCCGCGCCGGGCCAGGTGCCCCAGCTGATTGCGGAGAGTCCGGGCAGCGGGTCCTCGATCTCAACTTCGGTGAGCGCAACGGAACCGTTGTTGCTAACCGTGAAGTCATAATCGATCGTGCTGCCATCGGCTGAAAGCGTGCCGACCTTGTCAATATCGATGACAGCGCAGTTCTCGTTAACGATGTCGAGCAAGGTCTGCTGCAGCCCGGATAGGCCAGCGAGGTGGTAGTCGCTGCCCTCTGTCGTGCCCGAGACTTGCGGGATCTGACGGAGCATTGCGTCGTACGCGTTGCTGTCCAGGTTGTCGGTCACAGCGACGCCGATAATGCGCGTGCCGTCGGCCTTGAGCTGGTTTGCAGCAGTAACGCCGCCATCGACAATGGCTTGATTGACCGGGTTGTCCGCCGTGTTCTGAACAACGTTGGGGTGGGTAACCCTCGTCGGGTTACCATCGGTCACGAGCGCCAGCGCGTCGTAGGATTCGCCGCTCGTGCGGACCAAGTCGAAGGCCGCCTGCCAGTTCGTAAAGTTGGTACCTGGCCGGTTGAATGCGTCGAGCTTCGCGTGAATCGTGTCAACGCCCTCTTGAGTCGCCACCGAAGTCAGTGGCAGTGGAGCATTCGCGGCACCCGATCCGATCGGGGAATTAGACCCAAAGTTAAAGAGGGCCAGTCTCACGGGGTATCCCTGGAGCGCAGTGGCCAAATCCTTGACCGCGTTCTCCTGCGCGGCGAGCTGCGTCGTCGACATCGAAGTCGAGTAGTCCATCTGGATCGCCAGATCAATCTCACACGTACCCACCATTGCCGGGTTCGGCGTCGGCGTGACGTTTGAGGTGTTTGCGTGGGCGATATTCGCGCCACCGAGGCCAACGACCATCGATGAGGCAATGACCGCTGCCGCAGCGACGCCACCAAGTGCTTTCTTTATCCCTTGTTTCAACCTGCCGGGAGGCGGTTGAGAATTTGACTGCTTACGATAAGCGGACATTCTTCTCCTTGTATTAACTGAACATGAATTAATTCAGCCGAATGATGCTTGGCAGGAGGGCCTTGTGACCTTTATCCCGGTTCGGGAGTCCAGCGTGAAGGCATTTTCCATAACCACTAAGAGGGAGCACGACGTTACGGAAAGGTGACGCAGTAATAGAAAAATGGATTGACGACGCTTCCCCTGCAGGTTCGGAAATGACTCAAAATCGCTAAACTGTCATGAACGCCCACTTTGATCCCAAAAGAACAAGAATTTCGCGTCACTTTTTCCACACCTTGAACTCTCCTTAAATAGGCGGGTGACGTACGCCCTGTTGTTGAGGTGGTTTGTCGTGTTGGAGGTTGTAAGTGTCAGCAGATTCCGAAAATAGTGGTGTCGGTGAGCGACGTTTCACTGATGCAGAGCTGCTGCAGCAACTCCGCAATGGGGATCAGTCTGCATACACGACTCTCTGGCAACGGCATTCGGTCGCGGCACTCCGCGTCGCGTACCGAACGATGCCTTCTCGAGCTGATGACCTCGTCGCCGAAGCGTTTCTTCGCGTATATGAGCAAACCTTCGTCAATGGCAATGGTCCCGAATCAGCGTTCCGGGCGTACCTCTTCACTGTGATTAGAAACACCGCAATAGCGTGGAAACGAGACGACAGCAAGATTGAAAGTGGTCTTGAAATCGAAGAGACCGACTCTCGGCATGCCGAATCCATACTTGAAGAAGAATCGAGCGCAAGCGAGCTGTTGGCGGCTTTCCAGGCATTGCCACACCGCTGGCAGCGTGTGCTCTGGCTCACCGAAGTCGAAGATGTGCCGCGGCTTGAAATCGCTCAAGAACTCAATATCAAGCCAAACGCAGTATCGGCGCTACGACGCCGGGCACGGACAGGGTTACGCGTCCGCTGGCTCGCGCAACATATTCCGCAGTCCCTGAGCGATAGCTCGGGTCACGTGGCAGATTTGTTGCCGCAAGTTATCGCGGATGACCCACCGAAAAGGGTTCGTACGAAAGTGGATGCGCATCTCCGGGAGTGCGCCACTTGTTCTGCGCTGTACGAGGAACTCCGCACCGTCGCCTCGCGGATTCGAAACGTCACGCTTGCAGCAGGAGGCTTCGCGGCACTCGGAGTAGTTCTGCCAGCTGCGTCACCACTCCCCGCCGCTGCGCTCGCAAGCGGCGCCTCACTTGGCGTGGCTGCCGGTGTCGTGAGTGGTACCGGCGGTGCATTGTCTGCCACTGCACTCAGCAGCGTGACCGCACTCACCGTTGGCGGCCTGATCGCGGCCGTCGTAATTGTGGGCAGTCCATCGTCCTCAACAGTCAATAGCGCGCAAGCTGCCGATCCGAATGCGATCGAGAAATCGGTGCAGCTATCGGAGAATATTCAGGACGACAGCCCGCTAGACGATTCGATTTCCATCCCCAACGACTCGTCCCAATTGAACACGAGTCCGGAATCGTATTTCCGCGAGACTATCGATTCCGAATTGTCTGCGAGTGGGGCGTTCGAAACTCGTCAAGAGACGACCGAGAACGCGGAACACATCAACGAAAATTCGTCAGTCGCACCCACGCCTCCGAATGAGCCGACTAACTTCTTGGGCCGCGGCATCGAAGATCCGTCCATTCCAAGCATCGAAGTTGAGTTTCGCGACGATATTGACTTCCCCGCAAGCCAGCCCCGAGTCGAACCGGCCCCACCGGGAACAATTCCTCGCCCCGCTGACCCCGCTTCTATCCCCGTGCCCTCGGGCGATTCAAATTCCGAGACTGCTCCGGGCGATGGCGATGGTGACCACGCCGAACCGCAACCGCAATCATCCCCGATACAGCATGACTGGGCACCACTCAAGAGTGGAATTACGACGCCTACCTCCACGACGGCCTACCTCGCGCCGATCCTCGACGGCGTGACAAGCAATGAGGCGCAGGTTGCCATCGCCATCAATGGTCGGGAATATCTGGTGCAACCGGATGCCGATGGCGCATGGTCGTTCGATCTTCGACGCCTCAATCTGCGAGCGGGAACATACGAGTATTCCGTGTGGGTATTCACTGAAGCCGAACAGTCGACGGCCGATTTCGGCGAATTGACAATCGAAAGCGTCAAAACACTCGGAGCGGAAGACAGTCCACGGCTCGAAATCAGCGAAGCGCAATCGACAGGAGTCGTATTGCAGATCTCGGGGCCAAAGAACGGCACGGTGTGCGTCACGTCAGTGTCGGGGCAACGCGCCGAGATCCCGTTGGGCGATGAAGGAACCGCAATCCGTCGAATCATCCTCCATTCGCATGGCTACTATGTGCTCGAATTTGCTGCTTGTGAGGACGGCTACCGCGGCGCTGTCACCGAGAACTTTATCGATGTCTACGACCCCGAGATCATCTTCGAACCCTACGATCCGGCCAAAATGACCTTCGAGGTTCTGGAGCCGTAGCACGCCGGGTCGGGCCGAATCATCCACAGCCCGAGGCGAACACCTCACAGGAATATGAAACTGCCCCGCGAAGCAATAGCTTCACGGGGCAGTTTCAGGATGCGCTAGCGCACTAGCGCGGGGTCAGGCACTAGGCCTGCTGGTTACGTCGGCGAACCGCGAGGGTGATTCCGAGGCCTGCGAGTGCGAGCACGAGTGCCACAATCGCGAGCGGGAGGAATTGGGCACCGGTCGAAGCGAGGTCATCGCCGTCACCGCTGCCATCAGCACCCTTGTCGGAGCTACCGTCAGCGCCCTTGTCGGCACCGCCGTTCGAACCTGCATCCGAGCCGCCGTTCGCACCGTTGTCTGGTCCGTCAGTCGGAGTCGGCACCGGTGGCATGGTCTCGCCCGGCTTGACGATTACGCCTGCGTCCCATGTCGGGTCAATGCCCTGGGTCGCGAGCACATCGGCAATCGAGTACTCCTGCGTGAGGAACGCGTTCGAGTCATCGAGCACGATCTTCACGGTGAGTCCAGCCGAGTCAGCATCCGAGTCGTTTCCGGTTTCGCCGGAGTTCTGCGAGGTGAACTCGTAGATCTCAGCCTGCTCGTCGGTGAGGGTGAAGCGGATCTGGTATTCGCCAGCCGCGAGCTCATCGAAGAGGTAGTAACCGTTCTCGTTCGTCACCGTTTCGGCAATGACTTCACCGTCGGCGTCGAGCAGTTCGACCCTGACGCCCGGCAGCACCGGCTCGCCCTCATCCTGAAGGCCATCCTTGTTCTCGTCGATCCAGGTGAAGTCACCAATCGCGTAGGTCTTGGTGACGATGCCCGCATCCCACGTTGGGTCGATGCCCTGCGTGGCCGAGATCACAGTCTCGGACGCGTTCGAGTAGTCCGTTGAGAGGTACTCGTTCGAGTCGTTCAGCGAGATCGTGATCGTCTTACCCGTCACGCGGTCGGCATCCGAGTCGTCAGCACCGCCGTTTCCGGTGGGCGAGAACACGTGCGTACCCGCGAACTCCTCCGGAATTTCGAAGGTGATGATGTAGTCACCCTTCGGCAGGTTGTCGAAGACGTAGAAGCCGTTTTCGTCGGTCACGGTCGAGGGAACCTCGTTGCCGTAGACATCCACGACTGGCTTGCCCGAAGCATCGGTGATGGTGACGATGACGCCCGGCAGCACCGGCTCATCCTCGCCCTGCACACCGTCGCGGTTCTCGTCGATCCACGTGTAGTCACCTACCGCGTAGCTCTTCTTGACGACACCGGCTTCCCAGGTCGGGTCGACGCCCTCGGTCGCTTCGAATTCACCGTCGTAGTCCGGGGTAATGGACTCGTTGGTTTCACCGAGAGTGATCGTGGTGGTGTCACCGGTCGGGTTTGCATCCGAGTCGGTGGCTGGGTCATCGCCCTGGTTCCGCGGGGTGAAGACGTACTCGTTCGCGATCTCCTCAGGGAGGATGAACTTGATCTTGTAGTCGCCTGCGGGCAGGTTGTCGAAGATGTACTTGCCGTTTTCGTCAGTGGTGGTCGAGGGAACCTCGTTGCCGTAGACGTCCTTCACCGGGTTACCCGAAGGGTCGGTGATCTCAACGGTGACGCCCGGGAGTACCGGTTCGTCCTCGTCCTGCACACCGTCACGGTTTTCATCGATCCAGGTGTAGTCACCGATCGCGTACGAGCGCTCGATCACACCTGCATCCCACGTCGGGTCGATACCCTCGGTCGCCTTTACAGCCGCATCGGATGCGTTGGTGTAGTCGGTCGTCAGTGCCGCGTTCGAGTCATCCAGGGTGATCAGGATGGTGCGACCAGTTTCGGTGTTCGCGTCCGAGTCGAGTGCGTCGCTGTCGCCCGCATCCGCGTTCGTGAAGATGTACTTCACGGACTGTTCCTCGGTCAGCACGAACTCGAGCTGGTACTCGCCACCGGGCAGTTCGTCGAACAGGTAGAACCCGTTCTCGTCTGTCGTGGTGGTTGCGATCTCTTCGCCGTCGGCGTCATACAGGTTGACAGTCACACCCGGGAGAACCGGTTCGCCCTCATCCTGAATGCCATCGCGGTTCGAGTCGATCCACGTGAAGTCACCGATCGCGTAGGTCTTGACGATCACGCCAGCGTCCCACGTCGGGTCGATGCCCTCGGTTGCGGTTACCACGGTGCCGGATGCGTTCTCATAGTCGGTCGTGAGCTGCGAGTTCGAGTCGTTCAGGGTGAACGGCACGGTCAGGCCAGTCTCAGGGTCAACATCCGAGTCAGTTCCGGTTGCACCGGTGTTCTGGGTGGTGAACTTGTAGGTCGCAGCCTGGTCTTCGGTCAGCGTGAAGCGGAGTTGGTATTCGCCCGCTGCGCGCTCGTCGAAGAGGTAGAAGCCGTTTTCGTCGGTCACGGTCTCTTCAAGCACCGTGCCTTCCGAGTCGAGCAGTTCAACCTTGACGCCGGGCAGTACGTCTTCGCCCTCGTCCTGGATTCCATCGCGGTTCGTGTCGATCCACGTGTAGTCACCGACCGCGTAGGTCTTACCGATGACACCGGCATCCCAAGTTGGGTCGATGCCTTCGGTCGCCTGCACGCCGTGGTATTCGGAGTCGAGGTGCGGGTTCGACGAGTCGAGCGTGAACGTTGCCGTCACACCGGTCGTCGGGTTCGCATCCGAGTCGTTGGTCGATTCGTCGTCGCCAGTGTTCTGCGTCGTGAATCGGTAGATCTCGGACTGCTCCTCGGTCAGCGTGAACTTGATCTGGTAGTCACCCGCGGGGAGGTTGTCGAAGAGGTAGTAGCCCTCTTCATCCGTTTCCGTTGGCGCAACGTCCTTGCCGAAGATGTCCTTGACGGGGTTACCTTCCGCGTCGGTAAGCTCGACGGTGACGCCCGGCAGTACGGCTTCGGTTGCATCCTGAATACCGTCGCGGTCCGAGTCGATCCACGTGTAGTCACCTACCGCGTAGCTCTTCTCGACAACACCGGCATCCCAGGTCGGGTCGATGCCACGAGTGGCCTCGACGACAGTTCCGGATGCGTTGGTGTACTCGGTCGTGAGGTGCACGTTGTTGTCGTTCAGGTTGAACTGCTGCGTGATACCGGTCGCGGGGTTCGCGTCCGAGTTGATCGCACCATCAGTGCCCTTGTTCGGGTCGGTGAAGTTGTACTTCGCCGCCTGCTCCTCGGTGAGGATGAACTCGAGCTGGTACATACCTTCCGGCAGGTTGTCGAAGACGTAGAATCCATTGTCGTCCGTCTTCGTGGTGGCAATTTGCTCGCCGTTGCCGTCAAGCAGGTTGACGGTCACACCCGGAAGTACTTCTTCGGTCGCATCCTGAATGCCGTCGCGGTCGGAGTCGATCCACGTGTAGTCGCCGACTGCGTAGCTCTTGTTGACCACGCCAGCGTCCCAGGTTGGGTCGATGCCGTTGGTCGCCTGAATTTCTACGCCGGAATCGTTCGTGTACTCGGTGTCGAGGTTGGCGTTGTCCTTGTTGAGCGTGAAGACCGCGGTTTCGCCAGTTGCGGGGTGCGCGTCGGAGTCGTTCGACTCGTCGTTGCCCTTGTTCTGGCCCGTGAAACCGTAGGTGGCTTGCTGTTCTTCGGTCAGGGTGAAGGTGATCTTGTAGTCACCGGCAACCAGGTTGTCGAAGACGTAGAAGCCGTTCGCGTCAGTGGTGGTCGATGCCACCTCGTTGCCGTTGAAGTCGGTAACGGGGTTGCCGTCGGCGTCAGTGATCGAGACGCTCACACCCGAAAGGATGGGCTCGTCTTCGTCCTGGATACCGTCGTTGTTCTCGTCGATCCACGTGTAGTCACCGACAGCGAAGGTTTCGGGGCTGTTGTACAGCACCTGTCCTTCCGGAACCTCGTCGGTGACAACTTCGAAGGTAAGGACCTCGTCAGTCAGCGCGTAGCCAGCCGGCGGGGTGATTTCCTTCACGGTGTAGGTGCCGGGCTCGTCAACGATCAGGCCCTTGACCTTGTCGCCATCCATGACACGGAGGTAGCCGTCCTGGATGAAGGCGTTGTCGACAACGACGTCACCCGCGGCATCGAGCACCTGGAAGCGAGCGTTCGAGTCACTAATGACCTTGTTGTCGTCGCTCGAGTCGAGCTTCTGCACGCTCAGCGGGTAGCCGTTCGTCGGGGTGATCGTGGCACCCACGTTGCGAATCTGGTTCACAACCGGGGTGTCCTCGTCGAAGTCGGTGAGCTTCACGAGCAGGTTCACGTGCGTTGTCTGCCCAACCGGGTAGTTCGCGTTCTCCTTGCTCTGAATCGTCACGGTTCCCGAGGGTCCCTGGTCGGCATCGTAGGATGCGACGAGGTTGTTCCCGAGATCCTGAACCGTGCCGGGGTCCACCAGGTTCTCTTCGTCATCGACATTAGCTTCGTTCAGGAAGCCAAGAAACTCGATGCCTTCGGGGAGCTGGTCAATGACCGGCGTGATGGACAGGTTACCGAAGCTGCCGTGAGCGATGTACTGGATGCGGTACACGAAAGTGTCGTCCGCGAGGGAGCCATCTTCGTTCACATCGGCGCGCAAGTTGGTGACCCACGCCTGGTCTTGCTGGTCACGAACGTGCTTGGTGATCTGTGCTTCGTCGCCGAAGGACGTGGCGCTCGAAGAGGAGCTCGAGACGTAGATCGTCTCCTTCTCGCTCCCGAGCACGCCAGCCTGGTTCGTGATCTCGACAACCTGCTTGTCCTGGAGCGGCTTCGTTGTGAGGACGAGGTCCGCCTTGAGCGTGCCCTTGCCTTCGTCGATGCCAGCTACCTTGTCGGCGCCCGCCTCGGTGAGGCTGATGAGGATGTTGTTGTCCTCGTCAAGGCTGATCTCGTAGTCTGCGGCATCAAGCGCTGCGTTGTTGTACGAGACGGTCGACTTTTCCTGGATCGCAGGAAGCGTCTCGCTGTTCACGTCGAACACGCTGTGGTCCACGTAGTCAACGAGCGTTGCCGTTGCGAGGTCAACCTCGTGACCGAGGCCGGAGACCGGACCTGCCTTGAGCTCGAGGGTGTAGCGCAGGTCGGCGGTGTCCCCGGGGTTCAGCTTGACGGAGTCCTGAGCGGCAGTCTTGTTGAAGAACTGGTCGCTGTTCCAGGGCTCGTCGCCGTGGCCGTCGCGGTCAACGATGTTGATCCACGCGTCGACGGTGCGCTCTTGGCTTTCGCTCCAGAAGAACGTGGCCTTGTTGTTAGCCGCCTTCGCGATGCCGTCGGCGAACCCGTAGACGGTTCCGTCCCACATGTTCGCGGCATCGGTCACGGCCGATACGAGCTGCACGGTGTAGTTGTTTGTCGTGTCCTTACCGAAGTTGATCAGCACGACGTTGTCATCGGTGACCGTCCAGTGGTTTACGTATGCATCGGCCTGGAACTCGTCACGGGTGCCGTCAAAGTCAGCCCAGGTGAAGGAGTGATCCTCGCCGTTTTCGGTACCGGCGAGCGCTTCGCCGGTGGGCAGGACCCAGCTGAGGCCTGCGGCACTCGGGTCAGCCATCACGAGGTTGTCGGTCAGCGTCTTACGCGGGTGCGAGCCGTCGAACTGGTCCAGGTTCGCCGTGAGCGTCCAGGTGACCTCAAGTTCCTTAGGCTCTTGGAGCGAGCCGTCTCCGTCGAATTCAACGAAGGTGTTGTGCCAGCTCGTGGACTTCCCGAAAGTTTCGCCAACGCCGATGCCGGGGAGGCCGTAGTTGAACTCCGCGCTTGCCGTGAGTTCGGAGCCGTCGTCGATCTTTGCGGAGTTGTTGAACCGATAGATCGCTCGATCATTACCGCTCGAAGTCTGGTACTGCTCGGTGAGCTCAGCAGCAACCTCGGCCAGGTTGGTTACTTCCGTGTCGTAGATCAGTTCAGCCTGCGAGCTTGCGGGGAAGGTGTGAGTGTAGGTGAAGGTCTGTCCGTCGAACGTGATGTCGCTTGCTGAAACATCCACGGTCGTGGTCGTTGGGTTGAGTCCGTTCTCGTCGTAGGTCGTGGTCGTTGGGTTGAGTCCGTTCTCGTCGTAGGTCGTGGTCCGGAGCTTGAAGCTGTTCTGAACAAACGCAAGACCCGTCGAGAGCGTGTCAGTGATCACGGCGTCCACGCGAGCGTCAGCGCTGTTCACTGCGATGGCGAACTGCACGGTGGGCGTTGGCGCGCCCTCCTTAACAACAAAGGCGTTGTCGGTGATGTCGAAGATCTCACCAAAGTTGTCGGATACCTTGCGCTTCGATTCGCCGTCGGTGATTGTCACCGGGTTCTCACCCTGTTTGAGGAGGAAAAGCTGGAATTTATTCGTGTCCCCAACGAGACCCCACTCAAGCGTCTCGATTCCGGAGGATTCGGAAATCACCAGTGTGGATTCGAATCCGAGCACGCCTTCGAAGACGTCCTCGGGCCACGGGTCCGCGAACGTCAATGTAACGACGTTGGTTTCTGTGTCGTGTACGACGTTCTCGACAGCGGTGTTTCCGCTCGGTAGGTCGGCAAGGGTGAACTGTGCTGGCACGAGGAACGAAACGCTCGAGCCCGGCTCTACAGAACTGTCATACCGAATTTGGAAGGATGCCTTGGCACCTTCTTGCATGACCGGCTGACCGGCGAGTTCACCGCTGGTGTCGTAATTCATCGTGACGGTAACGCCCTCGGCGAGTTCGACGGACTCTGATGCCGCCTTCGCCGCTGGCGCAAACCCAACGATGGCAAGGGTCATGGCGAGCGCAAATGCAAGTAGCGCTGCCAACCCCCCTGCGAATAGTTAGAAACGTCCCTGTCATATCCCTCTCCGGTGGCGCGACAATTACGCCCTCCTGACGGTGTCAGACGGCGTTTTGACGCGAACTCAAATTCACATTCGGCTGAGCAAATCTTTAGCTGAAAATGCGCTGAAAATTTACTGGAACCAGGTTAGCCAAAGATTGATCGTTGCGTATCTATTTCCAACGAATTATTGCCGTAACACGTCACATCATTGGCCGAATTGACTCTCAGGCACCGGAGTACCAGAATGGTGCGCCCCAGAAATTCAATCCTTGTACCTGAACTAGCCACGTTCATCCCCTTGCGCACGAAAGAACCGAGCGTCATCACCCACAAATCAGTGGCGGACGGTGCTCGGTTCGGTGCAAATACAGGCGTCTACCGCGGGGAGCCCACGTTCGCAGCGCCATTTCGCTGTGCCTTTTCGCCGCGCCACTTCGCGGCGTGACGTGGCTGTGCCGCTTAGTCGGCGCTGATACCAGTCGCGTCGAGCGTCTGCCGCGCGATTTCAATTTCTTCGTCGGTCGGCACAACGAGTACCCTCACCCGCGACGCATCGGTCGAAATCTCTCGAATGCCGTCGCCGCGCGCTTCGTTGCGCTGCGCATCCAGCTCGATACCGAGCCATTCCATACCGGCAAGCGTGCGCTTTCGCACCTCGGCGGAGTTCTCGCCGACTCCACCGCACCACGCGATCACATCGGCGCCCGACAGCGCGACGAGATACGCACCCACATAGTGGCGAAGGCGATGCACGTACACTTCGAGCCCGAGCTCTGCTTGCGCATCGCCTGCCGCGGCACGCGCCGTCACATCGCGGACATCGTTCGTGCCGGTGAGCCCGAGCAGTCCGGACTGACGATTCAGTAACACATCTAGCTCATCCACCGAATAACCGCCCTTGCGGTGGAGATGGAACAGCACCGCCGGGTCGATATCGCCGGTGCGGGTGCCCATCACGAGCCCCTCCAGCGGGGTCATGCCCATCGAGGTTTCAATCGATTTGCCTCGGTCGACCGCACAGGCCGAAGCACCATTGCCGATATGGAGCACGACGGTGCGCAACTCGTCATAGGGCCGCTCGAGGTGCTTTGCGGCGGCTTCCGAAACATATTTGTGGCTCGTTCCGTGCGCACCGTACTTGCGCACGCGATACTTGGCCGCGACTTCGCGGTCGAGCGCGTAATAGCTCGCCGCATCCGACATTGTCGTGTGAAACGCGGTGTCGAACACCGCAATGTGCGGAATCCCGTCGAATACTCGGCGGGCACTTCGCAGGCCCGCGAGGTTCGCGCCATTGTGCAGTGGTGCGAGCGGAATGAGCTCCTCGATGTCTTGCTCGACCGCGTCATCCACGAGCGTCGGACCAAAGAATCGCCGACCACCCTGCACGATGCGGTGGCCGACTGCCGCGGGCGGCGCATCCGCCATGGCGGGACCGAAATCCTTGAAGTTACGCAGCATCGCCTCAAAGGCGACGTCGTGATCCGGAACTTCTACTTCACGCGCGATTTTGTCTTCACCGCGGCGATGCGTGACCATCCCCATCGGCTCTCCAATCCGCTCGATCAGTCCCGAGGCCAGCACAGTTTCATCCGCCATCTCAATGAGCTGGTACTTCAGCGAAGAGGATCCGGAATTAACGACAAGCACGACAGTCATGAGCAAGTACCTTTAGTGCGCGGTTGGTCGTCGCAGCTACGCGACGATCGAGCCTTACTGGGTCACAGGCTGAGTTGGTGCCTCAGCCTGCGCCTGGATGGCGGTAATCGCCACCGTGTTGATGATGTCAGAAATGAGCGCCCCGCGAGAGAGATCATTAATCGGTTTGTTCAGCCCCTGCAATACCGGGCCAATCGCGACTGCCCCGGCGGCTCGCTGCACGGCCTTGTATGTGTTGTTTCCGGTGTTGAGGTCGGGGAAGATGAATACGGATGCGCGTCCCGCGACTTCGCTTTCCGGCATTTTTTTCGCAGCCACGGCCATGTCTGTCGCCGCGTCATATTGCAGCGGGCCTTCGACGAGCAGCTGCGGTGCCCGCTCACGAACAAGCTTGGTCGCTTCGCGCACTTTATCGACATCCGCACCGCTACCCGAGTCGCCCGTCGAGTAGCTCAACATCGCGATACGCGGGTTGATGTGGAACTGCCGCGCGGTTTCCGCGGAAGAGATCGCAATGTCTGCGAGCTGTTCGGCGGTGGGATCGGGGTTGACCGCGCAGTCCCCATAGACAAGGACACGGTCCGCGAGCGACATTAGGAAAACGCTCGACACAATGGACACGCTCGGTTTGGTTTTCACGATCTCGAAGCTCGGCTTGATCGTGTGTGCGGTCGTGTGCGCTGCACCCGAAACCATGCCGTCGGCGAGCCCGAGGTGGACCATCATCGTCCCGAAATAGGACACATCCTGCACTCGGTGTCTAGCATCCTCCACCGTCACTCCCCTGTGCGCGCGCAGACGCGCGTATTCTGTCGCGAACCGGTCGAGCAACTCGGGGTTGTTGGTGGCGAGAATTTCCGCCCCGTCGATATTGACGCCGAGTTCCGTCGCCCGTCGACGAATAGTTTCGGTGTCCCCCAGAATGACAATTTCGGCGACTTCGCGGGCGAGCAGGGTGGATGCGGCGATCAGGATGCGATCGTCGTCACCTTCTGGCAAGACAATTTTCTTGCGATCGCGACGGGCGCGATCAAGCAGCGTGTACTCAAACATCAGCGGCGTGACCACTGAGGGTTCCGGCACGTTGAGCAGCGCAACGAGTTCTTCCGCATCCACGTGTTCCACGAAGTCCGCGAGCGCCGCATCCACCTTGCGTCGGTTCGCTGCCGAGAATCGACCGCGGGTGTTCACGATGCGCTGCGAGGTTTCGAAAGTGCCATATTGTGTGCGAACGATAGGGACGTTGAGATCCACGCCGCGCAAGAGCGTCTCAACCGTGGACGAGAACTCGAACGGTCCGTTGACCACGATCGCGGCGAGTGACGGGAAGTTGTCGGCCTGCTGCGCAAGGAGCAAGGCGACCAGCGTCTCAGTGCGGTCGGCGGCAACGACGGCGACGCCGGATTCAAAAGTCCGCGATAGGACGTTTTCCATCGACATGCCACACACTGTGACCCCGAGTACCTCGCGCGACATGAGCGCCTGGTCGCCGGCGTAGAACTCACCGTCCACCGAGTCGGATAGCTCTGCGACCGTCGGTGCAATCAGAATCGGGTTCTGCGGCAGCACCCAAACGGGACGATTCTGGGTCTCAGCTTTCGAGACTTCGCGGACAACAGCGGTGACTGATTCTCGAATCGCCGCGAGCGCATCCGGCTCACCGCGGTTCACAATCACACCGATGAGCTTCGCGTGCTCAGCCTCGAGCTCGGGGATCGTGATTGCCGCGACCTGCGCCATTTCATCGGCGCTGCGCGGGGTGAGGTCGTTCTGATTACGCCCCGAAAGCACAAGCAACACCGGAGCACCGAGGTTCGCGGCAACGCGCGCGTTGAAGCCAAGCTCCGCGGGATTCCCCACATCGGTAAAGTCACTGCCGATAATCACTACCGCCTCGCAGCGACGCGCCATCGCGTCATAGCGGTGAATGATCTTGGCTAGTGCCGCAGCACCGTCCTCGTGTACTTCGTCGTAGGTCGTGCCCACGCATTCTTCTGGGGTGAGCTCAAGCGAGGTGTCGACACGATCGAGCATGTGCGACAGCACATCGTCGCTTTCCGGATCGGCGACGATCGGCCGGAACAACCCGACTCGACCAACGTGCTTCGTGAGCGTGTCAAGCACGCCGAGCGCGACAGCTTGCTTGCCGGAGTAGCCTTCGGACGAGGAGATGTAAATGCTTGCAGTCACCCGGCCATCGTAACGACCGCCACCGACATTTAGTCTCAGACTTGGGCGGATGGGTCGCTGTCACCCGCAAGGAAATCTCAGCGCATGAGACGAGCGGCGCATCCGACATGCATTTCTTGCCCCGGCGCGATAGGATGAACGACGGCTCCTCGCGTGGCGCCACCCAGGCCAACTCCCCCAGGTCGGAAACGAAGCAAGGGTAACCAGGCTCTGGCGGGTGCGCGAGGGGTCCTTTACTTTTCCGGTCGGCGGCCCGGATGCCGCCCTGCCTACGCCGCCGACCTCACTCTCGCGCGTCTTGCGTCGCGCGTGCGACGCGGGTCGGCGCGACCGCGGCCACGATTCGGGAAGTGGCATCACCGAGCGCGAGCGCCTGGGTGGCTGTGAGATTGTCGAAGACATAGTGCCGCACCGCCGCCACATGGCCAGGCGCCATCGCGGCGACTTTTTCCAATCCCGAGTCGGTAATTACACCGAGCGTCGAACGACCATCGTTCGGATCAGGAGCACGCTCGACCCACCCCGCGCGTTCCATCCGCGACACCACTCGCGATAAGTGCGAGAGCGTCGTATTGGTGACTTCAGCGAGTTCGCTCAAGCGCATCCTTCTATCGGGCGCCATCGAAATCTGTGACAGCACGTGGTATTCCGCGAGACTCACGCCCGCATCTTCGCGCAGCTGGGCATCGAGTCTGGCCGGAAGCCAAGCGACCGTCGACCACAAATCAAGCCAAGTCTGCGTCTCATTCGCGTCCAGCCAACGAACATCCTTGTTATCGACCATGGCTGGAGCCTATCGCAAATTTACTTGACACGGCAAGCATCAATGGTTAGGTTAGTTTCCATGGCAAGTAACTACCGATCGCCACTTGACTTGAATCAGGAGATTTCATGACTCGAATCCCTCGTACCGAACTCGACATCTTCCCCCTCAACCTCGGCGGCAACACGTTCGGCTGGACATCCGACCGAGACGCTTCGTTCGCCGTGCTTGACGCATTCGTCGAAGCCGGTGGCAACTTCATTGACACCGCTGACTCATACGCGCAGTGGCAAGAAGGCAGCGACGGTGGCGACTCGGAGCGAATCCTCGGCGAGTGGCTGCAGGCTCGCGGCAACCGCAAGGACGTCATCATCGCAACCAAGGTCGGCGGGCTTACTTCCCGGCAAGGCCTCTCACGCGAAAACGCAGACCTCGCACTCAATGAATCGCTCGAACGACTGCAGACCGACTACGTCGACATCTACTACGCGCACTACGACGACGAGAGCGTCTCAATCGATGAGCAGGTGCAGATCGCGCACGACCTCGTACAGTCGGGTCGCGTTCACCACATTGCACTCTCGAACTTCACCCCGGAACGGATGCGTGAGTGGTTCGAGACTGCCACGGAAAAGGGCCTGACCGTTCCCGTTGCAATCCAGCCGCAGTACAACCTCGTTTCGCGCGCTGACTACGAGCAGGGCTATGCACCTATTGCGCGTGACTTTGACGCAGCCGTGTTCCCGTTCTTCGCATTGGCTTCCGGTTTCCTCACCGGCAAGTACCGCAAGGCCGAAGACCTTGAAGGTGCCGCGCGTCAGGGTATGGCTTCCGGCTATGCGACCGACGAAGGCTTCAATGTCGTGGATGCACTGGTCGAGGTGGCAGAGGCCCGTGGCGACGAGCCCACGACAGTTGCGCTCGCGTGGCTACTCGCCAAGGGAGTGACCGCACCAATCGCTTCGGCTTCCAAGACCGAGCAACTGCCCGCGATCATGGCGGCTCCTGCGCTCGAGCTCACCGCTGAAGAGATCACGAAGCTCGACGAGGCTTCCGCTTCCTTCGCTTAAGTCGGTGTCTTAGCCTGAGCTCGTCCCGGTAACCGGCTCAGCTGGCCCACCCCGGGCGGCTAGCCCCGTCTGAAAAAGTGCCACGGATTTGATTTTTCCGCGCGTCTCGTCGTGTGTTGAGCCAATCCGTGGCACTTTTTCATGCCTGCGGACTGGCAGAAAACCAGTGCGCTCAGGCCTACCGCTGCGTCACCACTCCTGCATTGCGACGTACCAACCGTCGCCGAGGTCCTCGAGGACATAGAGTCCTCCTGAACCGGGTTCCCGCGTAATGAGTTCCTCACGTTCCACTCCCTCGGGCCGCAGTATCACCACTTGGTTGAGGAAACCGCCCCCGAAGTCGTAGGCGATCGTGCCGGAAAAGTCGGTGCACCTCTCGACTCGAGCGAGTCCCGCAAAACTGGGGCACGCATCCGCACCCGCACCATCGACACCCGATTCGTGCGCTTCGAGGCTCCACTTCATGATGGGCCAGTGCCCGAGCTGCGGCACCGGTGTATTCGCAAGGAGTATGCCGGCAGCAGCCGCGACCGGCAGCCAGATCACGCTCTTGTACATTCGCTTGGCACTCCTCGCGAGGGCAAGCAGGATGAGGTAGGGAATTACTGCGACAAAGAGCAGTCCCACGCTCGAGATCCCGATGAGCACGTCCGTTCCGCCCGGCACGCTGTTTGCCAGCAAACAGAGCGCCAAACCGAGACCCAGGATCGCCCACGTGATTCCAATCAGGATGCGCGCGCTCGACCGCGTGGCGGCGGCCTTGGACTCGTGCATACGGGCAATGCTACGGACCGCTCAGTCAGCCCTGAGGCGGATTCGGGCTAATCCCAGGAACGAACTAGCCCCTGACCGCAAGAATAAACTTGCATGTCAGGGGCTAGTTCTTTGGCGGAGGATAGGGGATTCGAACCCCTGAGGGCTTGCACCCAACACGCTTTCCAAGCGTGCGCCATAGGCCACTAGGCGAATCCTCCAGGCCGCAGCAAAAGTTGCGGACATCGGTATAGCGTACCTGCTTTTTAGCGGTCCCGCAGACGCTACCTACTCACCGCCACGTTTGCGCAATCGCATTACGACGAGCACGAGCCCCGCAACCACGAGGAGCGCACCGATTCCGATCACGAAGAGCAGACCATCTGCGCCAGTGCTCGCTAAATCATCCGTCTCATCGCTGTCTTCGGGGCTGGTGGCTTGTGGCGTATCGTCGTCGCCACCCTCGGGCGCAACTGGCGAATTCAGCGTGGGCTCGCCACTTTGCGGACTGTTATCGCGCGCGCGATTTGGGTTATCCACCTTGCCCGGCTCTTCCGGCACGACAGCGTCTCCCGGGTTTTCCGGATGCGGTTGCACCGGCTGGGTGGGAAGATCAGGATTGGTCGTCGGCGGGTTTACGGGCGGGTTCGTGGGGGCTGGATCCGAGCCGTCGCCGCCGTTACCGCCGTCGCTGCCATCACTTCCGCTATCCGAACCGTCGCCGCCCTCAGCTGCGTCATCGCCGTCAGCACCGGCTTCGGCCTCATTATCGTCACCGTCGGCCGAGCCGCCTCCATTGGATCCGGCATCGCCGTTCGACCCCGCATCATCGGCGTCGGCGCCGCCGGAGGCCGAGTCCTCGCCATCCGCGCTGTTGTCACTACCATCATCGTCGCCGTCTGCAGATGCCGCTTCATTTCCGTTGACCTCGGCCTCCGGGTCCGCGTCATCGTCCGAGTCGTCAGGATCGGCCGAGCCGTTACCGGGCTCGGTTGGGACCGTTGCCGTGGTAGCCATCGAATCGACCAAGCTGTCATCTTTTACCGTCGCGGTAGCAACCGCCGAGGCCGAGACAGACACGGCAGCGAAGGTTGGCTCTTCCTGGTCGCTATCGGCGAATGCGGGTACGGCGACGACGACGCTCAAGGCGCAGCTTGCAGCGACGGCGATTGCCGAGCGAGAAAAGCTTCGGGCATTGTGTGCCATTACTTGTTCTCCTCATAGATGTGCGGAACGGTGAGACCGCTTGTTGTCAAAATGATATCTGCTCTTAATAATGTTGGCAGTAAAAAACTGCGGGTCAGAAGAGAATCCGACCCGCAGTTCTTTAGTGTCCTACTTCAGGACTACGCTTCCATGCGGCGGCGCACAACGTAAAGGCCAGCACCAGCGGCCATCAGCACAAGACCACCCGCGAGGAATACGGGGAGCATGTCGTCAGCACCGGTCTGAGCGAGCTCGTCGTCGCCACCCGAACCGTTGTCGTTGTTGTCGTCATCATCCGAGGTTTCGGTCGGAGCAGTGGAGTCGGTCGGGACCGGCTGCGATGCCTCGCCTACAACGAAGGATGCTTCTGCGGTGAGGACGTCGTCAGCTTCACCCTGCACTACGCGGATGTCGTACGAACCCTCGGGGAATTCCACCTCAACGCCAGTCGCCTGATCGTAGAAGTTCAGCGTGCCATCAATGTTGCCTTCGGCGTCAACAACGAATGCCTCTTCGCCGTCGCCAACCTCAGGAACTACCTGCCAGTCGTCGTTACCGGGGATGCGAACCTCGAGCGTGTACGGAGCGTCGGGACGGAATCCAGTTGCCTGGTAGTTCACACCGTTGATCGACTCTTCAACCGTGTAGGTGTCCTTCTCAACCGTGAGGGTCTGTTCAACAGGAGCTTCGGTCTCGGTTGGGGTCGGGGTCTGGTCGTCCTCTTCGGCAACGATGAAGATCGAGGACTCAACCGTCAGCTCGCCCTGGATTACGCGGATTTTGTACTCGCCCAGTGCGAATTCCTGCGGAACGTCACCTTCGTAAAGAACGACGGCACCGCTGAGGTTACCCTCTGCGTCAGTCACGTTTGGGTTGTCACCCGGGGCAACCTCTGCCCACCCGTCTTCACCTGCACCCGGGGGGAGGATCTCGACAGTGAAGTCAGCTTCAGGGTCAAAACCGGCACCGGTGTAGTTCACGCCGTCTACCGTTTCAGCAGGCGTGTACTCGCTCTTCTCGGTTGCAACCGTTGCCTCTTCTTCAGCGATTTCGCCCACGACGAAGCTGGTCTCAACCTCGATGCTCCCCTGAGTGGCACGCACCGTGTAGGTGCCGTCCTCGAAGGGCGCTCCGTCGCTGAACTCAAGCGAAGTGCTAAAAATTCCGTCTTCATCAGCAATTGCAGGCACGCCACCTACAACGGGGGTCCACTCGCCATCGCCCAGCTTCAGCTCAAGCGCGACTTCTTCACCCGGAGTGAATCCGGTGCCACCTACGAGCACCTCGGTTACGCCAGTTTCATAGCTATCTGGAGTCGAAATCTCAGCCGCAGCGTTGGTGCTGAACGTCGAGTCGTCAGTGTTGGTCGGGTCGCCACCCTCAACTGCATACGCAGCAACAGGGGTGAACACCGCACCGAACACAAGGGCGGTACCGGCTACCGCTGCACCAGCGGTACGCTTACGCGAAATCGTCATGTAATAGCTCTCTCTTAGTCGAGGCCACGCATTTTCACAGGAATGAAAATGACAGCTTCCTTAAAACAACCTGCGAACGAGGTTACCGTCTTGTTACCTTTCGTTGCAATCAAACTTCAGTATTACTTCGAAATAAAAATGCGGACCAGGAAAAAATCCCTGGTCCGCATCCTTTAAACGCGCGTTTTGTCGCCGTTACAAGCAGAAACTACTTGAGAGTAACGGTTGCGCCAACAGCCTCGAGGGCTTCCTTGGCCTTCTCAGCGTCTTCCTTGCTTGCACCCTCGAGCACAGCCTTGGGTGCGCCGTCAACGAGAGCCTTTGCCTCGCCGAGACCGAGCGAGGTGAGGCCACGGACCTCCTTGATGACCTGGATCTTCTTGTCGCCAACCGACTCGAGGATGACGTCGAATTCCGACTTCTCTTCCTCAGCAGGTGCAGCGTCGCCGCCAGCAGCGCCACCGGCAGCCGCAACAGCAACCGGAGCAGCAGCGGTGACCTCGAAGGTCTCCTCGAAGAGCTTCACGAAGTCGCTGAGCTCGATGAGGGTCAGTTCCTTGAAGGCCTCGATGAGCTCTTCAGCAGTAAGCTTTGCCATTTAATTTTCTCCTTGTAATGAAATTTGCCGCTGAGTCCGGAATGGACTAGTTCGCGGACTCCTGCTTTTCGCGCAGTGCGTCGACGGTACGAACCGCCTTGGACGCAGGCGCGGTGAACATGTAAGCGGCACCGAACAGCGAGGCCTTGAATGCGCCGGCAAGCTTGCCGAGCAGCGTTTCACGGCTCTCGAGGTTCGCCAGCTTGTCAACATCCTCCGCGGTAAGCACGGCGCCATCGAAGTAGCCGCCCTTAATCGCCAGGAGGGGGTTGTCCTTGGCAAAGTCACGCAGTGCCTTTGCAGCATCGACAACCTCACCCTTCACGAACGCAATAGCGGTCGGTCCGGTGAAGTGGTCGTCGAGGCCTTCGAGTCCAGCGTTTTTCGCTGCAATCTTGGCAAGCGTGTTCTTCGCCACGGCGTAGTTTGCAGACTCACCGAGTGCACGACGCAGCTCCTTGAGCTGGGTCACGGTGAGACCGCGGTACTCAGTCAGCACGATGGCCGAAGAGCTCTCGAATTCCTTCGCGAGCTCTGCGACTGTGGCTTCCTTCGTCGCCATGGGTCTCCTCTCATTTGAATCGCGCACCAAAAGCGGGTGCTTCTCGTGCACCGCTGGTACGCGCTCGGGGAGCGCATCCTTGAACAGAAAACGCTCCGACGCAGATGCCGGAGCGTGAACGCGCACCCTCTACAGATACGAGGATGCGCTGCTACAGTCACCTGCGATGGCCGTCCTTAACAAGGAACCTTCGTTCGGAACACGAGTAGTTACACACGCACGCCGAGCACCAGCGGTCTAAGGCTGAGGACTAGCTTAGGCGAGCGGCGGCGCGAATTGCAAGCACTATTCCGGTTTTACCCACGACTCATCCTTGAGGGAGATTTCCCCGGCCATGTCATCGAGGAATCGAACCACAATTTCGCGCTCACTACTACTGAGTCGCTGCACCGCATAGAACCGGTTCGCCTGCTGCCTACCGACGGTATCCATCGCCGCCTGCCGCGTCTGCTCGGTGACGGAAATCGCGAGCGCGCGACGGTCAGTAGGATGCGGCGCCCGTGTTATGTGCCCACCTCGCTCAAGGCGATCAAGCAATTTCGTGGTGGATGCGCTGGAAATGTGGAGGTGGGCGGCAATAGCCCCCGGAGTTGCCACGGTTCGAGTGTTTCCACACACAATGAGAAAGTGGAGCGCTCGCATATCGGTCGCATTGAGCTTCATGTACTTGAGCGAGGCATCCGAGAGCCGCTGTTCAGCCTCTCGCAATCGACCGAGCGCCTGCATGACTGCACTAATTTCTCGCGATTCTTCGTCCGAGACGTGGGTGCGGTCAATGAGTTCACCAGCGGGATCGCTGGCATTGAGAGAGTAGACGTGTGAACGCGACGAGTCTTCACCCCCCTTTTCAGTCATACCCACATCATACTCAGCCAAGCATTATGCTAAGTTAGTTGCTAGCCAAGCTAAACAATTTTTTTCGCGAAGAGGATCGCCATGCAAACCAGTAATTCCGGGAAGCATGCGGCGCCCGAGTCGGATCCGGCGGAGGACCGCGAAACCAACATCACGGCCGATGCTGGCGAGCATCCCAAACGACGCTGGTTGCGAGTGCTCCTTCCCGCGATCCTCATCCTCGCCTGGCTCATTGGCGCCGCGGTTGGCGGCCCTTATTTTGGTCGTGTCTCCGAAGTCTCATCGAATGACCAGACTGCCTACCTTCCCGAGTCCGCCGAGGCGACTCAGGTGCAGGGCCAGCTTGGCGATTTCAGCGACACCGATGCGATTCCGGCCATCCTGGTGTTCGTTGCCGACGAACCACTCACCGAAGCACAACTCACGACGATCGAAGATCAAGTCTCCGCGCTCAACGATGTCGAAGGTGTAGCCGGCGGAGTCTCACCCGGGATTCCTTCTGAAGACGGGCTCGCGGTGCAGGCATTCGTACCGCTCGATTCTGGCGGCGAGGTCGGGGATATTGTCGAGTCTCTCACGACCTCCTTAAACGAGGATGCGCCCGAAGGTATCGAGGTCTTCGTGACCGGTCCAGCGGGCTTCTCGGCTGACCTTGCCGAAGCCTTCGCTGGGATCGACGGGCTCCTGCTTGCCGTCGCTCTCGGGGCCGTGTTCATCATCCTGATCCTCGTATATCGGTCGCTCTTATTGCCGTTGGCGGTGCTTTCCACGAGTATGTTCGCGCTCTGTGTGGCGCTACTTGCCGTGTGGTGGCTCGCGAAAGCCGAGATCGTCTTGCTGAGCGGTCAGACGCAGGGCATTCTCTTTATTCTCGTAATCGGAGCCGCAACCGACTACTCCCTCCTCTACGTCGCGCGATATCGCGAGGAGTTGCGCAGCACCCACGACAAGTGGGCCGCCACCAAACAGGCCCTTCGCGGCTCTATTGAGCCGATCCTCGCCTCCGGCGGTACCGTCATTGCCGGACTTCTGTGCTTGCTGCTCAGTGATTTGAAATCTAATAGCGCGCTCGGTCCGGTCGCCTCAATCGGCATCGTCTTTGCGATGCTTGCAGCGCTGACCCTGCTGCCAGCAATCCTGTTTGCCTTCGGCCGGGTCGCGTTTTGGCCACGCCGACCTCGATACGAACCCGAGGTGGTGGCGGCAGAAGACGGGATACCGAATCGGAAGGGTTTCTGGGGTGTCGTCGCTCGACTCGTGCAACGGCGTCCCCGCACCGTGTGGCTCGCAACCACCGGTGTGCTCCTGCTCGGAGCACTCGCGGCGACACAGCTCAACGCATCCGGAGTCGCCCAGTCCGAGCTCGTGCTTGGTGAATCCCAGGCGCGCGAGGGGCAAACCTATCTCGGCGAGCATTTCCCCGACGGCTCCGGCAGCCCCGTCTACGTCGTGTTCCCCGAAGACGAACTGCTCGACGGCGCCGAAGTGCTGCTCAACACTGAAGGCATCGAATCAGTCTCCGTGAGCGCAGCCGACTCGCCGAGCGGCACCGCGCCGGTCACCGAGAACGGAATCCAACCGCTGGGCCCTCCGGGTACGCCCGCGGCCGAGCCGACAATCGTCGCCGGCAATGTCCTCTTGCAAGGCACGTTGACCAGCGCGCCCGACTCCACCGAGGCTGGCGACACGGTGCGCGAGATCCGCGCGGAGCTGGCGCAATCGCATCCGGATGCACTGGTCGGTGGCGTGACCGCGACCGCTATCGACACCAATGACGCGTCCATCCATGACCGAAACCTGATCATCCCAATCGTTCTGGTGGTCATCACGCTGATTTTGATGCTGCTGCTCCGATCAGTGCTCGCGCCGATCCTGCTCATTCTCACGACCGTGCTGTCCTTCGGCACAGCGATGGGAGTGGCGGCGCTCGTGTTCAATCACGTCTTCGAATTCCCCGGAGCCGACCCCGCGGTTCCCCTCTACGGGTTCGTGTTCCTCGTGGCACTCGGGATCGACTACAACATTTTCCTCATGACCAGAGTGCGCGAAGAGTCGCTCGCGCACGGCACGAGGCAGGGTGTGCTGCGCGGCCTGACGATCACCGGCGGCGTCATTACCTCAGCAGGACTTGTCTTAGCGGCGACCTTCGCCGCGCTTTCGGTCCTGCCGATTCTGTTCCTGCTGCAGATCGCCTTCATCGTGGCGTTTGGGGTGCTGCTCGACACCTTCGTGGTGCGGACCCTGCTCGTTCCGGCGCTGACCTATGACATCGGCAAATCAATTTGGTGGCCCTCAAAGCTGTCAAGGACGCAAGCTCCCGGTGACGATCGGGAGACCGCCGGAAGCATTCTCGAGAACGCGGATGCGGCAGACCGCGAGCGCACACCGAAACACGTGGCATAGGTGGGATACGCATCCCACCAGCAATAATCGGCTTCGAGGTGCGCCACAGCTACTGGCGACGAAAGACTTTCGTGTTCGGCCCGAGCCGTTCGCGAGGTTTCTTGCTGTTGTCACCACGGATGCGGGACTGTCGGGTGCCGACGATCCGGTCGACTTTATTGTCATAGGACTGCAGATTGAATACTTCACTATCGGAACGGTGCTCGTACTCATAGCGCTTGTCGTGGTTGCGGTATCGGCGCATCATCGCGCCATAAAAGAGGAAGCCGGATGCTGGTCCCAAGAGCAGCAGGTAGAGGATCCCCTCGCCATCGCCAGATGAATCGGCGAGCGTGGCCGTATGCTGCCCGACCTCATAGAGGCCAAATGCGAGTTCAATGCCCATAGTCTGCATCCCCTAAAACATGATGTACGCGAAACCAATGGCGCCCGATATCGCGGTGCCGATGATGCTGATGATCGCAGAAACCGCGAAGAGTCGGCTTTTTCGCACAGGCACGCTACCCATCGTTTGCCCAGTACGCCCGTTGACGGCGACATAGTGCGTGAAAGATTGACCGTTTCGTGTCTCGAAATAGCTATAAAGCCATACCGGCACATAGAGCGCAACCCAGCGGCTACCGTGCACCGAGAGTTGCTCGCCTTCCCACCGCACGCCACGACCGTAGCGTCGCGTGGTCTCATTGGCGCGACTGCGCGCGACGGACAACACACGCCCGTTGGCCATTGGTTCGACCGCGTGTACGTCCAGGTCACGTTTCTCCGAAGTGAACCCGCGGAGGTAATTCGCGTTATACGACACCGCTTTTTTGGTGTCGAAGGGCTGGATGGCGTTAATCACGTTGTTCGTGTTGAGCCCGGTATCCATATTCGCGCGTTCTTGCGAGGACTCGATCAACACGTCGTCCACGGTGATGTCGAATTTGCGTCCGAGTTGATAGACATCCGCGTCATAGACCCGGTACTTGTTATCGCCCGAACCGCGCGTATATGAGCGAGTCTGCACCTCGCCGACACCGTTGAGCTCAACTGAGGCATTCGCATCCATTGTCAAATAGGGCATGTAGACGCCGACGACCGATTCGGGCGCGAACTCCTTTACGAATTGTGGATGCGCAAAGAACTTTCGTTTGCTGACAAACTCGCGAATGTTCTCAATCGCCTTTTCCTTCGGCAGGCTGAATGGTAGGAGCCCGTCGGGGACCGCACCGTTCGGAACCTGTTGGTTGACGGAGAGGACGTTGCGGCACCAGTGGCATCGCGACTGCATGGCCTCATTGGTGTTGACCACGACATCGGCACCGCACGCGCCGCATTTCAGCGTGAGCACATCCCTGGTCGACTCTTCAATCTTTGTTGCACCGGACCCCATGTGGATGCCCTGCAACTCGGAGATCGGCGACTCGAGGCCGAATTTCTCCTCGATGGTCTTTTCGTTCCACTCATAACGGCAGAACTGGCACATGAGCGTGCCATCTTTAACGCGCAGCACGACCTCGGTGGAGCCACACTTCGGACACTTATCGAGCCCGTCGCCTTTTCCGATCGAGGTGTCAATGACGTTGATCGTGGGGCCGTCTTCTGATGGCGCCGCTTCGGCAGGATCCGAATGCATCGGCGGCTGCTGCTGACTTCCGCGGCGCTGTCCGCGAGGGGGTTGCTGCCGGGAGGTCTGCGCCTCGGTGTCGTAGTGCTGCGAGGAGGAGTCACTATTCAAGAACGAGTTCAACCCGTCACGCGCTTGCGGCGGCAGGTTGCCCTCGATCGAATTGAATATTGAGCGGCCGATACCGCGTCCGAACGGAAAGTTATCCGCCATGACCCCTCCTCGCACACTGCATCGCCGGTTGACTAGTCGAGACCGAGCGCGCGGCGCTTGGCTGCGTCGTAGTCTTCCTGCGTGATCAGGCCCTGGTCGAGCATCGATTTGAATTCCGCGAGTTTAGCAGCACCGTCGACACCGCCCTGCTGCTGGGGAGGCTGTTGCTGCGGTGGCTGCTGACCCTGCTGGTGTTGCTGCGGAGGCTGCTGACCTTGCTGGTACTGACCCTGCTGCGGCTGACCCTGCTGGTACTGCTGTTGTTGCTGCCCGCCCTGGAACGGGTTTTGGTATGGCGCGGGCTGGTTTGGGTTCTGCTGATAGTTCACCGCACCGCCGGCAGCGCCAACGCCCATTCCCATCATCGCGATGCCTTGACCACCCGAGTTTTCGCCGGCCGATTCAAATCCGCGAGCCATCGACTGTTGCAGGAAGGACTGACCGCGCGAGCCGGACAGCGCATCCGCTTTCTGTGCGTCAGCAAGGAGCTTCTTCGTGGTCTCGTCGTACTCGATGGCCTGGATGGCGGTCTTCACGATCGTGAGGCCGCGGTCTGAGGACCAGTTGTATCCCTCTTCTACAGCACCCGCGAGCGACTGCGCGAAGCCGAGTGAGTCGCCCTGGATGCGGGCCATGCGGTTGCCCTTGTTCGGGTCGTTCGTGTAATTCGAGAATGCGGGTGCGAGCGAGGAGACGACCTCGTTGAACAGCTGGGCGCCGGCGGGATTGTCGACGTCGCTGAAGTCGAAAATCTGTGGCGAGGCGCCGACGTAGTTCTGCGGTACGAAGTTGCGGACGAAGAGGATCGGGTCGACGATGCGGAGAGTGTAGGTACCGCGAGTGATCGCCGCGACCTGGGTACCGAGGTAGGAGTCGTCCCAGTAGATTTCCGACTGCGTGCCGAAGCGGTTGTTCGGGATCTCTTTGAGGTTCACGTAGAACGCGAGCTGTTGCACGCTCGGGCGACCGCCAAACTTGAAGCGTTCCCAGGAGGTCTTCACGGTCGAAGAAAGCAAACCCCCGCCGGTGAAGATTGACTTCGAGTCCTGGTGTCCCGGCTCGTAGATGAAGCCGCCCGGTTCTGCGATGAAGCCGGTGATCTGACCGTCCTGCAGCGTGATGAGGCCAATGCCTTCAGGCACGACAATCTTCGAGCCGTTGGTGATGACGTGCTCTGAGCCTTTGGTGTTGGATCCGCGACCTGCGTTCGTGCCGGATGCGACGGCTGGAAAGATTGCCGCAGTCGCGGGAATGTTCCGCGGAGGTTCGAGAAAGTCGACCCACTGGTCGGCGAGCATGCCGCCAATTGCACCGGAAAATGCCTTGATGAAGCCCATCAGTTCCCCTTCGTCTTGAGTGAGGTTCAGGCTAATTGAGGCGGCCGAACACAGTCTGTTTCCTGCCCGTACTTTTGCGCAGATCACGCGCTCCGGACTGAGCTTCAATCTTGAGGATGAGAGATCCCCACGGAAACTCCATCTGGAGTCGTGGGGATCTCTCAACACAGCACACTGGCTACTGCGAAGCGCCCACTTTCACAGCACCAAGCATTCCAGTGGTCGCGTGACAACTGTTGTACTCAAAGTACTGCTGAGCACGAGGCACAACTGAAACTTCGTGGCTCAGCCGTAGTTTGGTGTTTTCGTTGTCTCGTAAGAAACGCATGGCTGCACCAAATATCCGCAAGTGTGTGGGATGCGACTCCGCCCAGCGTTCGAGGTCAGCGAGGCTCCGCCAGAAACTCAAGCCAAAACTTTGTGGCATAAGGTTCCCGTCGACATCACAGCTTCGCATGTAACGGTTGCTGAAGCAGCCGACCTCCTCACCATTCGTGACGAGGAATTCCATGCCTGACTGTAATTGCGGTTCAACATCTGTGAAGTACTTGGTGAGTTCTTGTTCGTCGCATTCGCTCCAGTCTTGACCCGAACGGATGATCGTGAAGTTCTCGTGCGGTTTCACGCGTACCGAAAAATCACCTACATCGTGTTCCGGCGTTCCTTCTGGTTCAAGCGACTCCGTCTGCGAACGTGGAAGCCTGTCTCGCATGCTTCCCCAATAGCCGTGTTCAAGGATCTCTCCACTAAATCCATCCTCCGCTACGCGCGAGACGCCCTCGGGGAAAGTGTCCGATGAATACAGCGTTTCTACGTCATTCGGCCTCGAATGGATCACTTCAATCCACCGCCCGCGTCGTTCCGCTGATTGATTCCTGATCACGATGTTGTCAACGTTCTGGCTAAACCAGCGCTCGAACGATGCTGGATCATTCCAATACGCCAGAATGATCCGATTCTCGAAATCGTGTTCATCAATATGTGTCGCAACCTCACGGGCCCCAGGGGCATTGTCACCTTCGCACGCACGCCAAAACTCGTCAATGGCGACTTGCGCATTGGCAGAAAAAGGACGTGGGCTCTGCACTCCAAGCAGTGCGCAAACCACCCCGGTATTGAGTGCTCCAAAACGCCCGGAATAAGACGGATAGGGAGGCGCATGCCCTTCTTTCATCCTCAAAGGTTCAATGCGTTGAGTCCTGAGGTTCTCGGGTATCGACGGTTCCATTGCTCAATCCCCGTTAGGCAATGCTCGAATTAGGAGTGGCCGCGTTCGGAATCGCGGTGCTGCTCAACTTTTCGGCTTCGTCTTCTGTTTCAGCAAAGGAATCAATCTGCTCCCGCTGTGAGAACGCATTTGATTCGACGACGGGGCGCCGCTGACCCCGATTGAGCAACAGCTGAGTTGCATCCGGTCGCGAATAGTGACCAACCGGATCGCCTGCAACCTTCGCGACAGAGATCATTCCTAAGTCAATCTCCGCATAGACGTTTCCCTCTACGTCTGCCGGCAGGTTCTCGTTGAGCTGCTGTCCATCCGGGCCAAAAATACGTGCGTGCCCGCCACCCACCTTTAAGAGTTGGCGCTGCGTATCGTCATGGCACATCTCGTCCACCATCGCTTGCGAGACAGTGGCACAAGGCGCAATAACAAAGCACTGACCCTCGACGGCGTAGGTACGAGATCCAGACGTATTCACTTCTGGGCCGAGTGCGTAGGCACCACCCTCATACAGCGAGAAACTTGGCCACGCCGCGATGTGCACTTGTTCGTGCTGCGAGTACATTGCATACTTCGACAGCGGTTGGAAGTGCTCCCAACAGCAGAGGCCACCCATACGACCGAGATCGGTGTCCGAAACGATGAGATGCGAGCCATCGCCCTCGCCGTATATCGTGCGCTCGACGTGAGTCGGCTTCAGTTTTCGTCGCTGCACGATGGTGCGGCCATCATGGTTAATGAGCCACTGCGCGATGTAGAGGCTTCCGCCACTTCGTTCGCTGAGCCCCATGGACACCATAATGTTGTGTTCTTTTGCGGCAGCGGCGATGCGATCAGCTTGGGCAGTCCCGTATTCAAGAGAGTTATCAAAGTAGCGTTGAGCGTACTTCCCCATCCAAAGCGCTGGAGCCTCGAGCCAGGCATACCAGGGGTAACCGGGAAGCCACACTTCGGGGAAACCGATGAGAGAAGCGCCTTCTTTCGCGGCATCTTCAATGAGTGAAATGGCCTTGTCGATCGAGCCATCGAGGTCGAGGAATTCTGGCGCTGCTTGAACTGCGGCCGCCTTGAACTTTGGATGATTCACGTCGTACTCCTTTGAACGAATTAGACACCTGCTGGCGTAGTCTCGACGATACGAGCAGCGTCGATCCGGTGGTTGATTGTGTGCGTCAAGTGATTTGACCCGTTCTCTCAACCTGCTGTCTTGAGTGAGCTTTGGGTCATACTTTCCAAGGCTTTCGGGCCTTAGAATGGCGTATGGGCAAAATATTGACGACGGCGTCAATTCCTCGCCGGTCGAAGCTTGATTATTGGACGCAAGCCGTCTCAGAGACATTCGTGGATCTCGACTGCACTACTCACAGTGACCGTGATTACATCGACGGGCAAATAGATGTTCGTCCCCTCGCTGGGATGCAGATTTCGACCGTCAAAGCGACGGAGCAAATCGTATCGAGGCGCAAATCAAGTATTGGGTCCGCTACGAATGAAGATTGGTATTTGGTCAGTCTTCAGTCACGAGGCTCTTGTATCGTCACGCAGGATGGCCGGGCCACCCGGATCACCAACGGCGGCATGGCGCTATACGACACCTTGCGTCCCTACTCACTCGAGCTCGAGACCGATTTCGAACAGATTGTGCTGCAGTTCTCTCGAGAAACGTTCGAGCGGCATGTGCCGAACGCAGACTCACTCACTGCACGGAGCCTACAAGGCACACACAGTGCAAATACCGCACTGCTCGCGGCCGTGCGGTCGCTCGCTACGAATATTGATTCGCTGAATGCTGATGCAGCTCATTCGATGGCGCAAGGCATTGAACACCTTGTGTTCGCCGGGGTTCACTCGCTCACGACACCTCCGGCAGATCGACATCTTGAGACTCGCCGCGATGCGATCAAGCGCTATCTCATTGAGAACCTGGACGATCCGACGCTCAGCGTGAATTCGGTGTCGAAGGCCCTGCATCTGTCACCAAGTAGTGTCCACCGCGCATTCTCCCAAGAAGGCGAGACCATCATGACTTGGGTCTGGAATAGGCGCCTCGATCGAATTCACCGCGAACTCGTGAGTGGCCGCGCCGCACACGTCACGCTTTCCCAACTCGCATTGTCTCGCGGGTTCTCAGACTCGGCTCACTTCAGTCGCGCGTTTCGCGCCAAATTTGGCGTGGCTCCTTCGCAGATGCGAGCAATTCTCTAAGCGAGTGATTCAGTGCGACACTAGGCGGCATGCGTAATGGATACTCCGCCGCCCAGATCCGCGAAGCTGAAGCTCCTTTCCTCGAACGGGGTGTGCCGCTGATGATCCGAGCGGCCCAGTCGCTCGCCGAGCACGTCACGAGCATCCTGCCCTCACCCGAGACCTCACGAGTGCTTGTGCTCGCCGGTCCGGGGAACAACGGCGGCGATGCAACCTACGCCGCCTCATTCATTTCGAACGCGGGTGTCACAGTGCAGGTCATCGCGGTGTCGGGCAAACTGCACAAGGCTGCCGAAACTGCGGCTCGCGAAGAGGGTGCAGAGATCATCCTGGATGCATCGCCAGAGTCGGCAGCGGCATTGGTCGCGGGCGCCGATGTAGTTCTGGATGGTGTGCTCGGCATTGGCTCGGGCGGCACCGCCGCGGGTGGCTCCACCGCGCTTCGCGACCCGGCACGAGGGTTCGTCGTTGCGGTGAAGGCAGCCATCGCATCCGCTCTCGACCCGGCGCCGATCGTGATCGCGGTGGATATCCCCTCGGGAATCGATCCCGATGATGGCTCGGTTGCAGACCCGGATGCGGTACTCCAGGCTCAACTCACCATCACCTTTATTGGTATCAAGGCAGGACTGCTGTTGGAACCGGCAGCGTCACTCGCAGGCAAGGTCTGGCTTGAACCGCTGGGCGCATCCCAGGGTTTGCTTCGAGTGCGACCGGAAGTGTCGCTGCCGTAGATATTGTTACGGCCTGCGCTGTTAAGCCCCGTGATGCACCCGGGCGAGCACCTCGTCGGCAAGCTTCACGAGTTTCGCGATCTCCTCGTCGTCGCGATCGATCCAGACCGACTTGGGTTCGGCATCCTGTACCACGAAATTCTCGTGGCGTTCCCACACAAACAGGGTGCGTTCGGCGCCGACCACGTATTGCTGCCACCACACCTGCCGCAGATAGTTGCGCGGGATGCGCTTCCACGGCTTGTTCACCGTTTTGATCTCGGCGAGGACGACTTCGTCGCCCCATTCCGCGAGTCCATCGGGAGTCGCCAGGTGGCGGGGGTTTTCCTCGGCGCGGAAGAGAAGCCCGCAGCTGGCGATACCGTGTTCTTGCCGCATCCAATCGGCGATCACTGGTTCACGACTGCGGCCAAAATCAGTGAACGCGTTGCCGCCAAAGGAACTGCCGTGCACCTTATCCGCCGCCACCGCACGCACCGAAGTCGGTGTCGCAAGCCGAGCGGCATCCGTCGCGGTAATCCCTCGGCGACGTTCCGCGAGCCAATTGTCCCGATCATCAGAAGAGCACACGATACGCTGCGCCACCGGTCCCTTGGGCCGTGGATTGCGCAATTCTTCGATGATCCCCGACTTCCAGACCGTGCCCTGAACGGGGATTGTCGGCGCCGTGGCGGGCTTCGTCTGTCGCACGACGTACGACTCGAACGACTCCACGCGACGGTTCAGGTCTTCAGGAACTGCCACCGCGAGTTCTGCGAGAGCGAGGGGCGCGAAGTCATCCGCAGATGCGGAGGATTCTGCCACTTGCGCAGAAGTCGGGCGGAAATAAACCATTCGACAATTGTGCCAGGTGCCGCCGACAAACTCGGACGGCACACGCTGCGGGCGCGTTCTCCGGTCGCTAGCGGGGCTTCGGTGGGAAGGTAGATCCATGACGAAGCGCAATGCCGACGACAAGGCCGAACATTCGGAGCCACTGCGGCAACCCACACTCCGTCATGTTGCCGAACTCGCTGGCGTGTCAACGGCCGCGGTATCACTGGCACTTCGCAACAAGCCCGGGGTCTCTGAAGAAACCCGACTGGCAGTACTCGCTGCGGCGGAAGACATCGGTTATGTCGTCAACGTCAGCGCGCGAAACCTTCGCCGCCAACGCAATCACACCATTGGGCTTCATCTGCCCGAAGACACCGGGTCTCTTGGCTACTACATGGAATTCACGACCGGCGTTGCCGAATATGCGAGTAGCGCTCATGAAGTCGCGACGCTACTCATGCCTCGCCAGGGTGGCGTTCAATCATCCCTGGCGAATGTCGACGGCGTGGTCGTGATTGACCCGACAAGTGGCTCACCCGCAGTCGCACAAATATTGGCAGGCTCTCGACCTGTCGTTACCGCGGAACGCGTCCCGCCTGGACTGCCTGAACCGACTGGGGTGGTCTATGTCGACCACCTCGCCCGGATGCACGACCTCCTCTCGCACGTTACCGAACGCGGGGCGAGACAAATCGCGGTCCTCCTTCCCCCTTCGGACAACTCTTGGGGAATTGAAGCGCACCAGGCGTCGAGACTCTTCGGTTACACGAGTGGCTTGAGTGTTCAGCTCATCGAGGTTCCTTTCCTTTCCGGTCAAGGGAGCGTCATTGATGCCTGCAAGCAGCTCGACGATGGTGTGGATGCAGTCATCGCCGTTCCCGATAGTTCGGCTGCCGCCGCGGCTTCGTATCTCCGGTCGCGCGGACGCGAAGTCGGTGTGGATGTGCTCCTCGCCGCGTACATTGACGGACCGTTTGCGCAGTTGCTCGATCCCCCAGTCACAGCTCTAGATCTGCGTCCTCGTGAATTCGGTGCGGCGTGTGCCGAGATGCTGCTCGGCATACTCACAAGTGAGACTCGGTCTCCGCAAGTACGAGAACACAAAACAGAGTTCCACATTCGAGCATCCACAACAGCCCTCGATTGAATCTCTCAATCGATTAATCTTTTCCAGCCAACCAGCAGCCCGTCTGAACCTAAGCCAACAGCACGCACCTCGCTGCCCGCAGCAGTCAGACCCCTTCAACGCGCGAGCTAATGCCATTCAAGCTCACTCTTGCATGACTTAATCGATTAAGTTACCGTTGAAGCGTTCTTCACTCACGCGACATCGATGTCGCTCGCGAGAAATCCAGGTCACCATGAACCCAAATCGCATTCCACTCCGCATCGGCAGCGGCGGCGCTACTTTCATGCTTGCCATCGTCGGTCTGCTCACGGCCAATCTGTCTCCTTTCATGATGGAGGCACTCGAAACCTCGCTGGGCATTACCCCAGTTGACTCGGGCAACATTCTGACCGGTTGCCTCCTCGTCACCGCGATCTCCTGCATCCTCATCACCCGCATCGCCGAGGGACCCCACCGACGCCTCGTCGCCCGAATCGGTCTCGCGATCGCCACGTTCGGGTTCGGTCTCGTCGCTCTGACGTCCGGGCAACTGTGGTTCGCAGTAATCGGCCTCCTGCTCGGTGGGCTCGGCACGGGTGCCGCAATCGCTTCGGGTGGCGCCGCACTGGCCGCGTTTGAGAACCCGAACCGAGTCTCGGGACTCAGTGGACTGACGAATCGATCAATCATCGGTGTCGTGATGCTTGTAATCCCTGTATTCGAGATCTCAGTATTCAGCGTTTTCACCGCACTGACTGCGTTCTCGCTGGTGGCGTTGATCCTCACTTCGTGGCTACCAAAAGCCCCGCTTTCTGAAGTGGAGACCGTTGCAGTGACCGTGCCGGAGGAAGACGCAGCAAGTTCTATCTCACCGCGGACGGTCACGATCGCAGGATTTGCCGTGCTCATCTTCTTCGCGCTCTGGGCTATTGGGGAAGATTCCATCTGGGTTATGGGTATCGAAATCGGTACCGTACAGGCCGGCCTCACCGCCGACGAAGCTGGCTTCGCGCTTGGAGCCTCGACCATTTCTGGTCTCGTCGTTGCGGCCGTCTTTGCCGCCCTCGGCAATCGCATTGGGCGGGTGGTTCCCCTCATCATCGTGTTGCTCTGCGGCGCCGCGCTCAAGATGCTGCTCGCAACCACTACCGACCCCACCGTTTTCCTCTGGGCATTCATCGGTTGGAATGCGATCTACACTGCCGGATTCATGTACTTCATCGCAATCGCTGCGGCACTCGACCCGAAGGGCAAGTGGTCAGGCCCCATCATGGGTGTCTATCTCGTCGGTTCTTCTTTCGCCCCAATGATTGGCGCCTGGGTTATCCAGGAATTCGGGTTCACCGCGCTCGGCATCTTTACGGCCGCAATCAGTCTTGTTCTCGTGGTGCCGATGGCCTTCGCAGCGCGGGTATCGATGCGCGTTGAGCGAGAACAAGCAGCACTCACATCCGCGGCGAAGGGACTCAACGTCCTTCGCACAACCGCGTACTAATCAGGCATCAGACGTTTTCAGGAGCAACATTGTCAAACCAGACGGTAGTCACATCGGGAGCGTGCTTTCTCGGTTCCGAAGACGGGAACCCCCATTGGGCCGAGTCTGTGCTCATCGATAACGACCGCGTCGCATTCGTAGGAACCAATGCAGAAGTACGTAGCCGCGCCGATACGGCTGCCCGCTGGATTGACGCGAGCGGTGGCCTCGTCATGCCTGCCTTCGTAGAAGCGCACACGCACTTGCTGATGCTCGGGGAATCACTCATCCGACCCGACCTTCGCAATGCGACAAGCTTTGACGAGATTACGGCGATCCTGAACGATCACCTGCGCGCGCATCCTGAACTGCCCCGGCTCGTGGGCGGTGGCTGGCTCTTCGGAGCTGTACCGGGTGGAAAGCCGTCCGCAGCGCTCCTCGATGAGCCCTATCCCGAGATCCCCGTGTATCTCACCGCCAATGACCTTCACTCAGTGTGGGTAAATTCGGCGGCACTGCGCGAAATGGGTGTCGATGCGGGCACCACTGACCCCGTCGGCGGTCACTTCGGCCGTGATGCTCAGGGCAATCCGGACGGCATGCTGTACGAGTCCGCCGCCCAAGATTTCGCGTGGGCCTATCTCGCCGAACACACAACACAGTCCGAGAACAAGCGCGCCATGCGTGAAGCCATGCGCGTATACCTCGAGGCCGGAGTCACGTCGGCTGTCGACATGATGATGGATGCGCGGGCCTGGCAGACTTTGCAGGCCATCGCATCAGAGGATGGCGAGACGCTGCCCATGCGGGTGGCTGCACATTGGTCAATACCACCCGCTGACAACGTCGAGGTGAGCTTGGATGCGGTCCGCACCGCGGCAGAACACGCTCGGGACGAGTCAGTCGATAACCTCCGTGTCGTGGGTATCAAAATTGTCGTTGACGGTGTGATCGATGCGTGCACTGCGGCAATGTCCAAGCCATTCTCGACTGGGGAGCATCCGCCCGCGTTTTGGGAACAGGATGCACTCAATCGTGTCGTGCAGGAAGCCGACTCCGCGGACCTATTGATTGCCATCCACGCGATCGGCAATCACGCATCCGAACTCGCGATCACTGCGTTGGAATCCCTCCCAGACGGGCGCGCACGCCGACACCGAATCGAGCACTTGGAGCTCGTAGATCCCGAGAATATTGCCCGCATCGCAAAGCTCGGCATCACCGCATCCATGCAGCCTGTGCACGCTGACCCGGCCATCCAGGACACCTGGGAAAAAATGGTCGGTGCCGAACGCGCCGAGCAGGGTTATCCCTGGCGCGAATTCGAATCGCATGGCGCACGCTTGGCATTCGGTACAGATGCGCCAACTGCGCCGTTCGCTCCCGCACACAACCTTTACGTGGCCGCGACCCGTGCATCCGCACTCGACCCGGGCCTTAAGCCGATTCGCCCAAATAAGCATGTACCGCTCGCCAACGCCATCGAGCATGCGACTCGAGATTCGGCGCGAGCAAGTCAGTGGGCGCAGGTGCGCGGCGCCGCGCCGCTTCTCGGTTCACTCGAGGTGGGTGCCGCCGCGGACCTCATCGTGTTCGACGTGAATCCCTTCGAGACAGGTGTGGATTCGCTCCTCACCGCACGCCCACAGGCTGTGTTCCGCGGCGGCGTAGAAATCACCTCACGGGACTAAGCCGAAGGCGTTTCGAAGATCTTCGTGGGTTCCGACAGCGGCTTATCCACGGGTGGTTCGCTGATTTCCGGAGTCGGTGCATCTGTCACGGATTCGATAATCGTGGTCGGCACGGTGACTGCCAGAGCGCCGTACACGACTGCCTTGCCCAACCCCGACTGCAGCGAGAGATCGGGCAGTGAGCCGTGGTCGGCCCGCCCGCCAAACTGACCCGCACCGAGGATGGAGTGACCAACGAAACCTGCCAGTGAAGCGTCGCCAGCACCGGTGGTGTTGACCACGTTTTCGGCCGGCGCAATTCCCCAAAGCGCTTTGTCTTTCGTAATCGCGAGCGCGCCGTCCCCGCCCATCGAGACCAGCGCGACCTCGAGACCGCTCTCGGCTATTACTTCTTGCCCGGCTTCGAGGACATCACCGACGGTGTGCAACTCGCGGTTCACGAGCGTGGCGATTTCGTCGGTGTTGGGCTTGATGAGATTCACGAGTCCGGAGCGGGTCCATTGGTCCAGCGAGGTACCCGAGGAGTCAAACGCCACCCGCGTGCCGAGTCGCTTTGCCTCGGTGAACAATCGCGTGAAGTCCACCTTCTCGCCGTTCTCGGGATGCCGCGGCACCGAACCCGACACGACGAGCCAGTCGGCGTGCAGCGACTCGATCTCAGTGATCGTCATATCGATCACCGCTTCCCACTCGCGCTGCGGAACAGGAACCGCCTTCTGATTAACGTTCGTCGTCCGACCGTTCTTTTCGAGCACGGCGGTATTGACGCGCATCCGGCCCGGGATGGGAAGGATGCGCAGAATCTGTGGGTAGGGAGTGCGGAAGAGCAGGTGCTCGTCTTCACGGCCGATGGGCAGCACCGCCGAGGTCGGGATACCCGCCACGCGAAGCGTGCGCGAAACGTTAATTCCCTTGCCGGACAAGAACTCTTGAATCTCGGTGGCACGATTCACTTTGCCAGCGTCGAAAGCGTCGACAAAGTACGTGCGGTCAATTACGGGGGCAGGTGTAAGCGAGACAACAGCGGGCATGACGGCTCCTTCCGAGGCACCTTGAGGCACTCCTCAACGCTACCCCGCAACCGTGAACGAAACCGACGTTCGCATCCCAAGGGATCTTGCATCCCGCATGGAAAGCTATCCCTATGACTGATTTGATGCGCGCCTGCCTGGTTTCTGAATTTGGTTCGACGGATGTTTTGCAGTTCGGCGAGGTTCCCCGCCCCTATATTGCCAATAGCGACACGCTCGTGCGAGTCAAAGCCACCGGCGTCAACCCCATTGATGTCAAGACTCGTTCTGGCAAGGGCGTCTCGCGATTCATCGACCGTTTTCCATGGATTCCAGGGAATGAGTTCGCGGGCATCGTCGAGGAAGCCCCCTACGAACTCGCACCCTTCCAGCCCGGTGACGAGGTCTTCGGGATGGTGCTCACTCCCCACTATCAAGGCACGTGCGCGGAGTACGTATCGGCACCGTTCATGTCGCTGGCGAAGAAGCCCGAGTCAATGTCGTGGGCGGAAGCTGGTGCGACCCCGCTCGCAGCCCTCACCGCTTGGGCCGGTGTGGTTGACGCCGCGCGCGTCCACACCGGGCAGCGGATGCTCATCCACGCGGGAGCCGGCGGCGTCGGTCATTTTGCCGTGCAACTCGCCCACTTCTACGGCGCCCACGTGATCGCCACGGCATCCGAAGGCAATCTCGAGTTCTTGCGCGAACTCGGTGCGGACGAAGTCATTGACTATCGCAATCAGCGTTTCGAAGAGGTCATTACCGAACCGGTGGATGTGGTGCTCGATCTCATCGGCAATGTTTCCGCAGACACCGGATCGCGCTCGCTCAAAGTGCTTCGCGACGGCGGACTGATCATCAATGTCCCAACCGGTTCCTGGCCAGAAATGCACGAAGAGGTCGCCGCGACCAACGCATCCCTCCGCGCATCCACCCTCAAGCTGTCACCCGACGGGCGCATCCTCACCACAATCGCGCAGCTCGCCGACCAGGGCGACCTGCGCACACACCTGGATGCGACGTTCCCGCTCGAGCAGATCGCCGAAGCACACGAGTTGGTCGCCGATGGCCACGTGCGCGGAAAAATCTCGCTCGAGGTCGCGTAGCGGCCAGTCGCAGACCGCGCGGCGACTCGATGCCGGAAATGGTTATCGCCCCCTCCCCCTGTTCGGGGTGGGGGCGATTAGCTCGCTCGTCTCGCCCGGTTCCTGCTCGGGTACTCCCAAGGCCTGACCGGGGACTAGTGCGAATTCAGTGAGCTCCTATTCAACAACGTTGATTGTCACGTCAACGTTTCCGCGGGTTGCGTGCGAATAAGGGCAAATTTCCTCGTGGGCGACGCGCGCGACTCCCTCAGCCTCTTCCTTAGAGAGCTTCGGAGCGAACACATCGTGCGTGACCTCGAGTTGGAAACCCGTGGGTTCACGCTCGCCGATCCCCACCGAAGTGGAGACGCCGGCGTCGGTGGTGTCCTTACCGAGCTGCTTACCGGCTGCATGGAATGCTCCGAGGAAGCATCCCGCATAGCCAGCAGCAAATAGTTGCTCGGGGTTCACCCCTTCGCCACTGCCGCCCATCTCCTTCGGTGGGCGGGTGTCGAAGTTGATTTGGTCATCCTCTGAACGAACGTGGCCGTCGCGGCCACCTCCGCTTGCGTGTGCAAGGGCCGTATAGATCGTGTCCATGGCTAGTACGCTAACTCCGTTTGGTTACGACGAACTGTGAATTACGGGACTTAGTGCGAGATTCGCACGTTCTCGGGGATCGGGTCCCCGGGTTTCCATTCGTCCCACTTGCCGGAGTCCTCCATATCTCGACCCAGTGGGATGCCGTGTCGGTTGCGCAGCAGAATGGATCCGACCAGGCCCACCGCCGACATGATCATGAGGTAGACCGCTGCGCCTTCCCAGGCATTGTTGTTCGCTTCGAAGATGCCCTGCACGATCAGTGGTGCGAATGCGCCACCGATGATCGCGCCGATCGCGTATGTGATCGAGACGCCCGAGAAACGTACGGATGCGGGGAACACCTCGGCGTACCAGGCCGAAAGCGGTCCGTAACAGAAGCCGAGCGGGATGCCGAGGAGGCAGGTTCCGAGGATGAAGTAGATCGGGTTTTCGCCTCCCATCACCACGAGTGGGAAGAGTGCGCCCGCGGCGAAGATCATCAGGATGTAGCCAATGATGAACACCGTTTTCGCGCTGGTCTTGTCGGCGATATAGGCACCTAGATAGGTGAATATTGCCCATGAGATTGCGGCGAGGTTGAGAAACAGGCTGACCTGACCACCATCCATACCCACAACTCCGCCTTCTTCGAGCGGCGTGGATGCGTACTTCTGGACGACACCGCCGACGAGCATGTAGCCGACGGCGTTGTCACCGGCGAACACGAGCGCCGCCAGCAGCACGATCAGCGGGAAGCGCTTGAAGAGCACCGGAATTGGTGCGGATTCCTTCTTCGCGGTGACGAGGATCTGCTTGAAGACCGGCGATTCCTCGATCGAACGGCGCACGATGTAGCCGATCAGGATCAGCACGAGCGAGAAGAGGAAGGCGATGCGCCAACCCCAGGCGGTAAACGCTTCTTGCCCCATCGTGACTTGGAGGACCGTGAGCATCCCGGTAGCCATCAGCATCCCGAATGGCACGCCGAGCTGGGGCCAGGCACCCGCACGGTTTCGACCACCCACGGGAGCGGTCTCCACTGCCATCAGGGCCGCGCCGCCCCACTCACCACCGGCAGAAATACCCTGCAGGACGCGCAGCAAGAGCAGGATGACCGCGCTCATTGCGGCGAACTCTCCGGTCGGCAGCACACCAATCAAGGAGGTTGCCACACCCATGAGGATCAGCGTGGCCACGAGCACCGGCTTGCGACCGAACTTGTCACCGAAGTGGCCCGCGAGGAACGCTCCCAGCGGGCGAAAGAGAAAGGACAAGCCGATCGACGCAAATGAAATCAGCGTCGGGCCGGCTTCACCAAAGGCCTCTCCCATCGGCCCAAAAAACTGCGGGCCAAAGATCAGTGCCGCCGCGAAGGCGTAGATAAAGAAGTCGTACCACTCGACGGTGGTACCCACGATTGTTGCGGCGAGTACTTTTCGCCGCTCGGTCTTGGATGTGCCGACAAATTCCGTCGGCGTTGATTTCGTCATTCAAAGACTCCGCTGTCAGAAAGAATGATGTGAATCCGGCACTCATTACCGGCGCCAGATCAGGACGTCTTCGTCCACGCCACCCAATCTACCCCATAACGAACGGTCAGTCAGTAATTCGCTGGACGGAATACAACGAGGCCCCGCATCCGGATTGGATGCGGGGCCTCGTTGTCTACTTGCCAGCGCTTCACGCCCTGGGGGCTCGACGCAGTTACCGCGAGAGCGGCTGTTTAGAACACCGATACGTCAAGCGGGATCGACGGACCGAAGGTCGTCGAAACAGCAGCCTTCTGCACGTAGCGACCCTTAGCCGATGACGGACGAAGACGGATGACTTCTTCGAGTGCAGCCTCGAGGTTCTGCACGAGCTGCTCCTCCGAGAAGGATGCCTTACCTGCGATGAAGTGGAGGTTGGCGTGCTTGTCCACGCGGAACTCGATCTTTCCGCCCTTGATCTCGGTGACAGCCTTGGCTGCATCCGGGGTCACGGTACCGGTCTTCGGGTTCGGCATGAGGCCACGAGGACCAAGCACCTTACCGAGGCGACCGACCTTACCCATCATGTCGGGGGTAGCAACTGCCGAGTCGAAGTCGGTCCAGCCGTCAGCGACCTTCGCGATGAGCTCATCCGAACCCACCTCGTCAGCGCCAGCTTCGATAGCGGCTTCAGCGGCCGGGCCCTGTGCGAACACGATGACGCGAGCGGTCTTACCGGTGCCGTTGGGAAGGCTCACGGTACCGCGAACCATCTGGTCGGCCTTGCGGGGGTCGACAGCGAGGCGCATTGCAACCTCAACGGTGCTGTCGAACTTGGGCGACGAAGTCTCCTTCGCGAGGCGCGCTGCCTCGGCGACGGTGTAGACCTTGTCGGCGTCAATCTTTTCTGCCGCGGCGCGGTACGCCTTGGACTTCTGTGCCATGTTTTGCTCCTTACAAGAGTGTGCGGTTGACGAGCTTGGCCAGCTCTCCCGCGGAATAATTCAAGCGTCGCGCCGAAGCCGCATGCTTCGTGGGATGGCGACGATGAGGTGGGGCTTACGCGCCCGTAACCTCGATGCCCATCGAACGAGCGGTACCGGCGATAATCTTCGCGCCAGCTTCGATGTCGTTCGCGTTGAGGTCAGTCTTCTTCGTCTCGGCAATTTCGCGGCACTGGTCCATGGTCATCTTGCCGACCTTGTTGGTGTGCGGAACGCCGGAGCCCTTCTTGACTCCAGCGGCCTTCTTGATGAGCTCTGCTGCGGGTGGCGTCTTGAGCAGGAACGTGAACGAGCGGTCCTCGTACACGGTGATCTCGACCGGAACCACGTTGCCGCGCTGCGACTCAGTGGCGGCGTTGTACGCCTTGCAGAACTCCATGATGTTCACGCCGTGCTGACCCAGCGCCGGACCAACCGGGGGTGCGGGGTTCGCGGCGCCAGCCTGGATCTGCAGCTTAATCAGACCCGTGACCTTCTTCTTCGGTGCCATGTGTTTTCCTTCTTTCGTGCGAGCTCGTGGGTTGCGGCCCAGTTGCTCTCCCGGGAGCCCGGCCGTTCCGGGTTCCGGTGGTCATGCATCCGCTCTCAACGGATGAAAATTGGGGTGCGTCCGCTTTGCAAGGGTGCAGCGTGGATGCGTCGGGTATCGGTGCTAGAGCTTGGATACCTGATCAAAGGCAAGTTCGACCGGCGTCTCACGCCCGAAGAGCGAGACCAGCGCGGTGAGCTTGCCGCTGACCGGGTTGATTTCGCTAATTGAACCGGTGAGGCCCTCGAAAGAGCCTTCCTTGATCGTGATCGTCTCGCCGATCTCGTAGTCGACTTCCGCAACCGGAGCCTTACCCGCTCCGGACTCGGCCTTCGCACCGTCCGCTGCTGCAGCATCCGGCACGTCGACAAGACTCTTAAGCATCTCAAATGCTTCCTTGAACCGCAACGGGGTGGGGTTGTGAGCGTTCCCCACAAAGCCGGTGACGCCGGGGGTGTGGCGAACCACGGACCAGGTGTCTTCGTTGAGTTCCATGCGCACGAGGACGTAGCCCGGGATGCGCACGCGGGTCACCATCTTGCGCTGACCGTTCTTGATCTCGACGACGTCCTCCATCGGGACCTGGACTTCGTAGATGTAGTCCTCGACGTCCATCGTCTGAGCGCGCTGGTTCAGGTTGTCGCGCACCTTGCGCTCGAAACCGGCGTAGGTGTGGATGACGTACCACTTGCCGGGCTTCATCCGCAGCTCACGCTTGAACTCGGCGTAGGGGTCGACCTCTTCGACTTCACCCTCATCGGTAGTCGCGGCAGCCTGAGCTGCTGCTTCCTCCGAGGTGTCAATGTCGAGCACGTCATTGACGAGCGCGTCAACCTCAGGGTCGCTTACCTCGCTGGTGACGTCGGCCTCATCGCTCGTGTCGTCATACTCAGCGTCGGACTGCTCAATGATCGAATTGGGGTCGACCTCTTCGACATAGTCGCCCTCCTGCGCCTCGTGCACTTCGGAGTCCTGCTCCTCGGCAGAGTCGAACAGGTTGTTTGGGTCAGAAAGATTGCGGTCTTCAGCCATGGTGAATCAGCTCGCTTCGGTCTTCGGTGGATGCATCGGGACGGGCCCGAGCGTTGAATGCTTTGGGTGTGGGCCCTATGGAACGGGCACCGTCTGGACGGGTTGCTCTGCGGGGGCTTGCGGGAAGAGATCCTGACCTTCGCCGAATACCCAGGAAGCCAGGTAATTGAAGACAAAGTCAAAGAGTGCCACGAGCCCCATCACGATGATGAGGAAGACGAGTACCACGAGGGTGTAGCGCCACAGTTCCTTGCGGGTCGGAGTGACAACCTTTTTCAGCTCCGCCATGACCTCGCGGAAGAACCGCGCCAGACCATTTTCTTTCTTCTCTTTGGGCTTGGCCTGAGCTTCCGCGCGAGTGGCGGTCTTACCCTGCTTCTTGCGCTTGTCCTTCACCGCGGTCTTTGACGCCGCAGTGCCTGCGACAACTGCAGAGCTCTTCTTCGATTTCGCGGCAGCTACCTCGTCGTCTTCGTCGGCATCGTCGTCCGAGTCATCTTCGGCGGCCGAGTCATCGTCAGCATCCGAGCCCGAAGCATCGTCAGCGGCGGAGTCCTCATCCTCAGACTTGGCGTCCAACTGCTCCGCAACATCCGCGTCCGAATCAGCGAGCTCGCTCTCGTCGCTGTCCTCGGAATCGGTAACCGCATCCTTCACCGAAGGCTTTTCACCGTCGGCACGTTCAGCGACGTCCGCGCCTTCGGCGGCATCAGAACCTTCCGTCTCGTCAGTCGCATCGGAGTCAACAGTGTCACCGTTCGGCTCGGTGATTTCGTCGTCACGATTATCGCCAGACGTGCCAGTCGCCACGCGGATTCCCTTCGAAGTATTGTGTCCAGCGCCCCTGGCCAAGCAAAATTGGTTTCCAGGCACGCCACATGATGCCGTTTGGCAACCAAACCAGGTTACGTCACCCGTTCAACACTGTCGAGTTAGCCGAGTGGATTCTGCCCCCAGGATGGCGTAACCTAGTTGAGTTGTCGAGCGCGACGACCGTAGGGCGGTAGCTCAATTGGCAGAGCAGCGGTCTCCAAAACCGCAGGTTGCAGGTTCGATTCCTGTCCGCCCTGCTCACCGGCCGGATCCCCACAAGGGATCGGCCGGTTCTTGCTTTCCGACTGCATCCTGTGCCACGACGTTCTCAGGCGATTGCTCCCTGTGCATCCGCATACCTGTCTCTCGTATTCCTGTGCAGTAGAGGTATTGCCGGACACTCGGCGTAGGTAGTCTGGTAGCCATGACTGATTCACGTCTTTCGCCCCGTATCGCTAATATCGCACCTTCCGCGACCATCAAGGTCGACACCAAGGCCAAAGCTCTCAAAGCGCAGGGTCGTCCTGTGATTTCGTACGCTGCCGGTGAGCCTGACTTCGCCACTCCCGAGCACGTCGTTGAAGCCGCGCTCGAGGCGGTCAAGGATCCGAAGAATCACAAGTACACGCCAAATGTCGGTTTGCCGGAGCTGCGTGACGCGATCGCCGCGAAGACTCGTCGTGACTCAGGTCTCGATGTCCCCGCGAGCCGAGTGCTGGTGACCAACGGTGGCAAGCAAGCTGTATTCGAAGCAATCCAGGCCGTTATCGCCGACGGTGATGAGGTGCTCGTCCCCACACCGGCGTGGACTAGCTATCCGGAGATGATCGGCGTTGCTGGCGGTAAGACTGTCGAAGTATTCGCTGGCGCAGACCAGGGTTACAAGGTGACTCCGGAACAACTCGAAGCTGCCTACACCTCCAAGACCCGCGCCATCCTATTCGTATCGCCGTCAAACCCGACCGGCGCTGTCTACAGCGAGGAAGAAACTCGCGCGATCGGCGAATGGGTCGCGTCCAAGGACATCTGGGTCATCGCCGACGAGATCTACCAGAACCTCACCTATGACGGGGTCCGCGCGATCTCCATCGTCGAAGCCGTGCCCACGCTCGACAACCGCACGATTCTCGTCAACGGAGTCGCGAAATCCTTCGCAATGACCGGCTGGCGCGTTGGCTGGATGGTTGGCCCGGAAGACGTCATCAAAGGCGCCGCCAACCTGCAGTCTCACCTCACGAGTAACGTCAACAACATCGCGCAGCGGGCCGCGCTTGCTGCGCTCACTGGACCTTCGGAACCGATCGAGGCTTTCCGTGTTGCCTTCGACCGTCGCCGCAAGCTCATCGTTGACGAGCTCACCAAGGTAGAGGGCGTGACCGTGCCAGTACCGCAGGGCGCGTTCTACGTCTACGCCGATGTCTCAGCACTGCTAGGTCGCGAATACGACGGCAAGGTCATCGACACTTCGCTCGACCTCGCCGACTACATCCTCGACAAGGCCGAGGTCGCTGCGGTTCCTGGTGAAGCCTTCGGACCTTCCGGATACCTGCGCTTTAGCTACGCACTCGGCGACGAGCAGCTCGTCGAAGGTATTCAGCGCCTGCAGAAACTGTTCAACCAGTAGGCTGCGCTGCTGGCAGAACACGGTTCCCTCGACAACGCCGAGCTCGCTCTTTGATGTAGCGGACTCGGCGTTGTTGTGCTGGTGGGTGCTGTCGTGCGCCGCGGTGCTGTGCCGTGCCGTGCCGTCGTGCGCTGACGGGGCGCGCAATCATTGCAGCTAGCGCTCATCATGGGCCGCACTCCAACCATGATGAGCGCTAACGCCCATGACTACGTGGGCGAGCAGCAATGCACACGTGCGCTAGCGAAAATGATCACCGCAACCATTGCAGCTAGCGCTCATCATGGGCCGCACTTCGACCATGATGAGCGCTATCACCCATGATCACGCGAGCAAATGGCGAAGAGCACGCGGGAAAAGGCCGCGATTACGTGTCGGCCGCACGGCAAATACCTGAACGCCAACGCCTAAAACTCGAACGCGACCTGCTCGTACATGGCAATGAGTTCTTCGTTGTCCGCGACGGAGTAGGCATCCCACAACACGATGTGGAAGCGCACCTGGGTCAGCGGCATCACGCGTTCAATGAGCCACAGCTCGCCGCCATTGCAGCCGGTCACCTTTGAGACGAGCACTTCGAGCTTGGTGTCGTCGGTGCCGGTCAGCGTGTCCACAACCGGCTCCCCCTGCTGGGTGACGTTGCTCCCGCTCGAGCATTCGTCAGAGACGCGATTCAGTTGCGCGTGCGTGAGCGCTTCGTCCGATTGCGGCGTATTGAACACGCTCGTCTGCCAGACCTCGATCGTGGCCGAATAGTCAGGACTCACCGCGGTGAACTGATCCGGCCGGTTGATGATCTGCTGCTCCGACCAGTCGCCGAGTTCCGGCGGCACAAGGGTCACGTCCTCCGGGAAGTACGCATCCACATCAATCGGAACCACATCCCCCGGCGCCACGGTGTGCGGCGGATTGGTGGCGTCCGGTCCGATCAGGTCGGTTTCCTCCGGCGCTGATTCCGTCGGTTCGGTGGTCTCGGCAGCATCATTGTCCGGGTCGAGCGCGACCGGTTCGGTCGAGTTCCCCCACAGCATCACGAGCGCCACGACCAGCGCAATCACCACGAATCCCGACAGCACCGAACCAATCACGAGGCCGCGCGGTCGACGGCGAGCCGCCGCATCCTCAGCCGCCGGTTTCGTCTCGGAGTCCTTCGGAAACCGCGGCTCGGGCGGGCGGAATTCGTAGTCGCGAGGGCTCATAGGTGCAGCGTATCGGCGCGGGCCGCCATTGTCGCTAAACCTCGAGACCGATCAGATTCGGCTCCGGGATGAGAAGCACGCCAAATTCCTGCTGCACCCGCGCCCGCACGTATCGCGCCAGTTCCACGACCTCTTCAGCCGTGGCACCGTTGTGATTCGTGATCGCAAGCGTGTGCTTTGACGAAATCGCGGCCCCAGAATTCGGCAGCGCGAAGCCGCGCTTCACGCCCGAATGATCAATCAACCACGCCGCAGAAAGCTTCGTCAGCTTCTCGCCGTTCTCATCTTCACCGGCATCAAACTTGGGGGCTTCATAGGGAAGCTCGCGAGCGAATTCGTGCCGAACAATCGGGTTCATAAAGAACGAACCACTCGAACGAGTATCGGGGTCGGATGCGTCGAGCACCATCCCCTTCCCGGCACGCAAGCGCAACACCGCTTCCTGCTGCGCCGCGACATCGACGCGGTCACCGATTTCCACGTTCAGCGCCTTCGCAAGTTGCGCGTAGCGAACGGGTGCGCCCGGAACCGCATCCGCGTCACCGGCAACTCGCGCGAGCCGGAGCTCGACTCGCAGCACGAGCCCTCTGCGCTCGCCCCGTTTCAGCACCGAAGTGCGATACCCGAGCCCCAGTTCGGATGCGTCGACCCACTCGACCTCACCGGTATCCGCGTCGAGGAGCTCGATTCGCGTCAGCACATCCGACAGCTCTTGCCCGTAGGCACCGATGTTTTGCACCGGAGCGGCACCCACGGATCCGGGGATTCCGGCGAGCGCTTCGATGCCGCTGAGCCCGTCCGCTACCGTTCGGGCAACGAGGTTCGTCCATGACTCGCCAGCTTCCGCGCGGACGAGAACGTGACCGTTCGCATCCTCAAACTCGAGGCCCCGGGTCACGATTCGCAGCACCTGCCCCGCGAAGCCGTCATCGCTCACGACCGTGTTCGAGCCGCCAGCAATGATGAGGAAGCTCTCGCCAGAATCGACGAGACTTCGATAGGTCTCGGCGAGCTCTTCCCGAGTCGCCGGCGCCAGGATCTCCGCTTCAGCCTCGGACACGGCCATCGTGGTGAGTTCCGCGAACGTCGTCATACAGCGAACCGTGTGCGCACCTGCGCTTTTCCGAGCACCGCTTTGCCGTCGTACTCCACCGCAAGGTCGATTCGTCCGATGCCGTTTTCGTCAGCAGTTGCGCCGATCGTGGCGGTGATCTTAACGTCGGCTCCGGCGACAGGGTCCACCACCACGGGGCGGGTGAACTTCACCTGGTACTCCACGACTCGGCCCGGGTCGCCGAGCAGCTCGACGACTGGCTGCACCGCGGCGCCCATAGTCAGCATCCCGTGTGCGAGCACGCCGGGAAGATCGACCTCGGCAGCGATATCGTCGCGGTAGTGGATGGGGTTAAAGTCCCCCGAGGCACCCGCGTAGCGAACGAGTGCCTCCCGGTCGAGGTGGAGGTGGCTTTCGGTGATGACGTCGCCGACTTCAGCGTGAATCAGATCGGTCATGCCTGCTCCTCCGTTCCGATCACGAGTGTCGCGACCGAAGTCACGACGATCTCGCCGTTAATGTCTCGAATCTCGGTGGTTGCCTGAATCATGTTGACCCGACCGCGCGCGATCACGCGCGTGACCTCGAGCGCGGTGGTGAGCTGGTCACCTGCGAGCACCGGGCGGGCAAACTCGTATTTCTGATCACCGTGAACGACGTTCTTCAATTCGAAGGTCACCATCGGATCGGCAAGCAGCAACTGCAGACCGCGGTCTTGCAGCACCGCCGTAAATGTTGACGGCGCGACCAGGTCGGCGTAGCCGGCATTTCGGGCCGCTTCGAGATCGGTGTGGATGGGATTCGTAGCGAAGACCGCGCGGGCAAACTCACGCACGTGTTCGCGACCGACCAGATACGGCTCGGGAAGCTCGAATCGACGGCCCATAAGTTCAGGGTTCACAGTCACCCCACCAGTCTACGAGCACGTGCGCTGAGAGAGCCATTCGCACGGGCGTGTGCGGCTCAGTTCGCGCGCCGGCACTCGCCCCGTCGCCCGTTCGCCGGCTGTTGCCTGCGCCACGTTGGAAATCCAGGTCACGAATGTCTGACTAGCTTTGGGGACTGGTCACATATGTGACCAAGATTTTGTTGAGTGGGGGCACCTAGATCGCCCAGTTATATTCACCGGTCTGACGCTGGCGGCGTGGCGCGAGATCGTAGATTGTCGCGTCATTGAGTGCCGTGGGTTCGAGTCGGGATGCGGTCTGCGTGCTATCGAAGATCTTCCGCTGTGTGAGTTCGAGCGTGTCGAGATCAACGCGGGTGATCGTGTCGTCAGGCACCCGGCTCCAACCGGCGAGGTCGATTCCAGTTGACGAGAACACCGTGGTGCCGTCGGCAGCCTGGTGCATCGCGAGCTTGTAGTAGTGCTCACGGTGGTCGAGCGGCAGCTGCTCGGGGTCGATGCCGTAGCTGCGGAAAGTTTCGTCGTTCACAAACGCGGTCGAGTTGGCGTGGACCACGATCAGCTCGTCCGCGGTGAGTACCACCGCGTTTAGGCTCGCCACCGGGAACGTGGCGCGCAGTTTCTGCAGCGCACTCACGACGCCATCGGCGACCGTGCCACCGGCTTCGCGGATCTCTTGCCGCACAAACGCGAAATAGAGTTCGGAGTCCGTTGATCCTTCGACATCGTCATAGGACTCGGGCTTCAACAATTCGCGGAAAATCTCGACCGGAATAATCGTGCCGTTGTGGGCAAACGCGAACTCCTCTTTAAGGAAGGGATGCGTATTGACCTTGGTGCGCTTGTGCGAGTCGGTGGCGAGTCGCAAATGCACGAGTCGCGCGTTCGAGGCATCCTCGGTAATCGCAGATTCAAGCAGCGGGTCGTGCTGTCCGGGCGTGGACACCCGCAGCGACTCAACCTCGGCGCGATTCTCGCCGGGACCGGCGGCGAGCCAAGCGGTCCCCCAACCGTCATTGTGAACGGTGGTCATTCGCTGGAAGGCTCCGGCGTTTTCTGCGCCGATCACCTCCGAGACCGTGGTCTCCCGGGGTGCGGCGTAGGCGAGCAGTCGGCACATGACTTCTTCCTTTCGCTGCGGTCGTGCTGCACTTCTCTTGAAGAGTGCGATTCGGCCATCCTCTCATCGGCTCCTCAAAGCCGCGATGCGGGGCGACTAACGGCGTCACATTTCAGTTTTAGTGAGACAATGAGGCCGTTATGATTCGATACTTGCTTCCCGCATCGGCGACCCCACCGCCGGAAATGAGCAGTTCCGGCGACGCCCTTACATTCTGGATTGCTGGCGCCCTCATGGTACTGGTCTTCGGCGGCTTGGTATTGCGAGTATTGCTGCGCAACCGACTCAAAAAATAGCGACTCGCTAGGAGGCGACCGTGCTTGACCTCACCGTTTCGGGGCTCCTGCTCGATATGGACGGCACACTCGTCGATTCCAACGCACTCGTCGAACAGCTCTGGAGCGAATTTGCAGCGACGCACGGCGTCGAGTTCGAGCGCATCATGGCGTTCTCCCACGGCCGCCCTTCGATTGACACGGTTCGCGAATTCCTCCCCGAAGCCTCGACAACGGTCCAGCAGCGCGAGCGTGATCATATTGAGGCGGAAGGCCTCATGCGCACGCATGGTGTGGTCGAGGTTCCCGGCGCGGCAGCGTTTCTGGCCCGGGCAAGCGCGGCAGAGATTCCCGTAGCAATTGTCACCTCAGCGCCACGCGAGCTCGCGATCAAGCGCTTCGCTGCGGCCGATGTGCCGTTCCCGCCACTCGCGATCACCGCGGACGACATCACCGCCGGGAAGCCGGACCCGCAGCCTTTCGCACTCGGCGCCGAACTGCTCGCGATCCCGGCCGCTGCCTGCGCCGCCTTCGAAGACTCCGGCGCGGGGCTCGCCTCGGCGCGCCTTGCCGGAACCGCCGCGATTGTCGTAGGCGACTATGACGGACCCGAAACGGTCGGCATCCCGCGCATCCAAAACTGGTACGACGTGGCGATTTACCGCACGGATGCGGGCTTCCGCATCCACACCCTGTAGACACATACCTCGTAATCCACCCCGTAGAGGCCTCGCGCAACTGCCCGTGCGTACGATGACGATATGACTGACATTCTGCTCATCGGGTACGGCACCATCGGTCAAGACCTCGCGACGCTGCTCGCACCAGAGCTCGAGCGGGGTGAACTGCGTATTCTCGGCGCGCTCGTGCGCAATCCGGATAAGCAGCGCGACCCCGCCCCAGGTATTCCCCTCTTCGACGACGAAGCGTTTTCGCAAGCACTGAGCCGGGCCGACCTCGTGGTGGAATGCGCGGGTGTACCCGCCGCCAAGTTCTACGGGCCGAGGGTGATTGGCGCCGGTGTGGACCTGTTGTTAACCAGCGTCGGTGCGCTGGCAGATCCGGATGCGCGGCTCAGGATGCTATCCGGTCCGGGAAAGCTGACGGTCTAGACACCGTCGAGATCCGCACTTCGAAACTCGCTTCCGCGCTCATTCGTCCGTGGATGAATGAGCGAGAGCGCACCAGGCTGGAGCAACTCCGCCCCGAGGACGGCGCGTTCACGCTCTTTGAAGGCGATCCGCAAGCGGCAATTAAGAAGTTCCCCGCGAATGTAAATGTCGCCATTGCCCTCGCGTGGGCAACGCAAGAGCGTGTGCCCCGTGGCGCGAGCCCTGCCGAACGATCGGCGGCGCTCGACCGGGCACTCAAACGGGTCAAAGTGAGTATCGAAGCAGACCCGCAGGCAACCCAGAGTCGCCACGTGATCCGCGCATCCGGAACCGCAGGCGACTACGAGTTCACGCTTGAAAACGCGCCCTCGCCAAGTAATCCGCGCACGAGCGGGCTGACTGCGATGTCCGTGGCCCACAACATCCGCGAAATATTGATCTAAACATTCTCCCGGATTGAGTTACGCAACTGAGATTCCTCGGGTAGTGTTGAACACGAATGCGAAATTCCCCGGTTGCAGTGATTCATAGAAATCCGGACTTATTCGCAAAGTTTTGACGATGGATGGGGACCACATCGTTCCCGAGTAATCCGTCCGTTATCGTCTGTTGCTATCGCACTCGCCTCGCGAGATGTTCGATATCACGCACCACACACCCGCTCTGCGCACGCAAGGTTGCGTGCGCCACATCGAGCGCCCACAAGCTTCACGATGGCAAATCATCGTGAAAAACCGAATCGCGAACGCGGTTCAGCACAACGAAGGAAAAAACATATGCCAACTGGCACCGTCAAATGGTTCAACTCGGACAAGGGCTACGGCTTCATTGCTCCCGACGACGGATCGGCCGACCTGTTCGCACACTACAGCGAGATCGAGGGTCGTGGACACCGCAATCTTGAAGAAAACCAGAAGGTCGAATTCGAGACCGAGCAGGGCCAGAAGGGCCCGCAGGCGACTAACATTCGCGCCCTCTAATTCGATTCTCTAGCTGAAGAAGTAGGGGCGGTTTCGCCTCCGGCTTCATCAGCGAGGTGTGGCGGGTAATCCTTCGGGGTTACCCGCCACACCTCGTTAAGGCGCGGTCTGCAGCCGGTTGCTAGCGCACCATCCTGAATCTCGACCGCGTAATTATTCGTTACAGAGCTACCTTTTGCTTGCCGTTTCAACCACACTCGTCTGTGTAGCCTCCAAGCGATCGCGCTTCGCGTGACTTGGCCCCCAAGATGAAACAGTGCATTCAATGACAAAAGTAATTCGACCGCCATACCTCAAAGGCAGCATCACGGAAGCCGACTTCCGCGCGCAGGAACAGGCGTCGGTGGATGAATTCAAGAACGTCTTCCGTAACCACCCCGGTGGCGTCGCACTCATCACCGCAGACGATGGCAATGGCCCGGTAGCTCTCACGGCAACCTCGGTATTCTCGATCTCGGTTGACCCGCCGCTACTTGGGTTCTCGGCCTCCGCCATCTCCTCGAGCACTCCCACACTGCTGCAAGCTGAAACCGTGGTGGTGCACTTCCTGACGCAGGAGAACCTCGAGCTCGCCAAACTAGGGGCAACCAGCGGCATCGACCGTTTCGCCAACACAAGCCTGTGGGGCCGTCTCGAGACTGGTGAGCCCTACTATCACGGCGTCAAGACCTGGGTCCGCGGTGAAATCGTGTCTCGACTCGAGACCGCGGGCGGCACCCTCCACGTGGTGCGAGGACTATCAACCTCACTCGCAGAGAGCGCCGGCGAAGACCCCTTCGCGCCAATCGCCTACGTCAACCGCACCTGGCACGCGCTTACCGGTGGATCCTCGCTCTCCTAATCGCCAGGGCGTAGTCGCTCGACGAATCGCGAGCCCACCCAAGTCGCTAACTGCTCGTCGTGTCGGATTCACCTCGCCGTTCGGCTTCTTCCTTAGCCCGCTGCGCATCCGCAATGCGCTCTTGGTCGATCGCACCGGTGTGCGCTTCACGGTAGTCGGGCGGCGACTCTTGCCGGGATTGCCGTGAGAACTCGCCACCCGTGCGTCCACCGAACGGGCGGCCGTGGTCGGCATACTCGCGACGCTGAAATGCGAAGGAGTAGCCTGCGATCTTGAAACCGCCACCGTGGCGAAGCCGCGCACCTTTCGGTGCGTCATCGTACGGGGATTCTTCGCCTGCCGAAGAGGTTTCCGTCTCCCCCATCGAATCGAGCACATACTCGTCGGAATCCGTGTGCGTAATCGTGGCGTGATGCGGCAAAAGCCCTTCCAAGACCACGTCATTGTCCGGCGCGGAGCCAATCTTGGTTACTTCTCGCGTGAGATGAAACACCGGTGCGTCTTCGCCCCGTTCAAAACCGATCATCACCAACCGCGGCTCACCGGCGCCATAGGCGCTGTGGGTCGTGGGTCCGCTGCCGAAGTGAGGCGGATCAGAGTGGGCAAGATCCGGAAGATCGGGGTGGCGCTGTCGGTTCACACCATCGTCAAGTTCAGTCATCGTCGACACCTCAATTCAGATTCGGTGGCGATCAGAGCCCCGGCCGCCACCAGTGCGTTCCAGATCAGCCTGGACCAATCCGGCGTAGATCCACACTAAGCCGCAAGCCGCAAGGCTTGCTCAGAACGGTTGCCATAATTGCGGTTCTTCGGTGCTTGGAGTGCAGAACTGTACGAAATGCTCACCATGACGAAACTATTTCCGCGTGAATACCGACCGCTCACGGTAAAATCCAATGAATTCGGGCGATTTCGTCCGATTAGCATTTTCCCTGATTCAACGGAGATCGACGGATGGCGCCCTACAGTCGCATGACGCTTAAAGAACTCGCAGCACTCGCTGGAGTTACGCCCTCGACGGTGTCACGCGTGCTCAATGACCCCAGTGGTGCCGCCACGAAATGGGCAAGCCCCACAACCGCGCAAAAGATTATTGATCTCGCGGAAGAGACCGGCTACGCGAAGAACCCCCACGCGGCATCCCTTCGAACCAAGCGATCCGGGATCATCGGCGCAGTCCTCCCCCTCATGCACGACTACGTGCTGGCGGCGATATACGCGGGCATTGACGAGGTCGCAATCGAAAAGGGATATTTCGCGATGGTGACCCACTCCCTCGACCAGCCTGAGCTGCGCAGCGCGAGAATCACCCAGCTGCTCGATCGCCGCGTGGACGGCATCCTGCTCGGTGATGCGCATCTCGAGGATCCCACCGTCGAAAAATTGCAAGCACGAGGGTTTCCCTTCGTACTGGTGAACCGCACCTCGGGCACCGCGATCTGCGCCACCTCGGATGACTATCGCGGCGGGTACCTCATGGCCGAACACTTTGTGAAACAGGGCTACGATTCCATCGCGATTCTGGCGGCAAATAAGGATGTGTCAACCAGTGTTAATCGCGAAAGTGGCTTCCGCGATGGGTTGCGGGAGCTGGGCTTCGATATGTCCAAGGTCACCACGGAGTATTCGGGCTTCAGCGTCGAAAACGGCGCCGAGACCATGACCCGCATCCTCGATAGCGGTCAGCGACCTCGTGCCGTATTCGCGTTGAACGACTTCTCGGCGATCGGTGCGATTGGCGCGATCCGCAGTCGCGGCTTGAGCATCCCCACGGATATCGCAATTGCGGGCTACAACGGCACGCCGCTGGCAAGTGGCATCGGGCTCACCACCATCAACGCACCCCTGCACGAGATGGGTCGGGAAGCCGCTCGCCTGCTCGACCGGATGCTGCGCAAAGAAGAAGTCGAGTCGGTGGTGTTGCCGGTCGAGTTGGTTGTCCGCGAGACTGCTTAGCGCGTCGGCGGACGAGCGCGTGGATGGACGCACGCGCATCCGGACCAGTGCTCAGCCGGACCAGTGCGCCGCCGAACTAGTGAACCGGCACAAGATCAGCTTGCGCCAGCTTCCCATCCACTAATTCCACAACCGAGTGCATCTGCGGCAGGTGCACGAGATCGTGCGTGACGAGCATCGTCGCGGTGTCGAGCTGGTCCGTCAGATCGAGAATGAGCTGGATGATCTGCTCGCCTCGGTCTTGATCGAGCGCGCTCGTGGGTTCGTCAACGAGCAGCACGCTCGGGTCGTTCATGAGCGCTCGCGCAATGTTCACGCGCTGACGTTGGCCGCCCGAGAGCTGGTGCGGTCGCTTGTCTGCTTGCGAAGCGAGGCCAACCGCAGCCAGCAGCTCATCGGCTCTGTCAGCGGCTTTCGCACGCCGCTTCCGACTTCCGCGAGCGCCGAGTTCGTTCATTGCGCACAGCTGCTCCCGCGCGGTGAGGGAAGGGATGAGGTTCGACTGCTGGAAGACAATGCCGATCTTCTCGCGCCGCAGCGCCGTGGCTTCATCGAGGCTTAGGGTGGAGGCTTCGATCTCGTCGATCATGACCTTCCCCGAATCGGGGCGGATGAGTGTGGCCGCCACCGCCAGCAGGCTTGATTTGCCGCTGCCGCTCGGTCCGGTGATGCCGGTGACGGTGCCGGGATGTGCGGTGAGCGAGACGTTGTCGACGGCGGTGATGCGGGATTCCCCATCGGGGAAGGTGAGGGTGATGTGGTCGAGACGGATCATCGGTTGCTCCCTAGTGCGGTGAGTGGATCTGCGGATGTGACGGAGCGCAAGGCAAAGGCTGCTCCGGCAAGGCCCAAGAGGGTCATAATGGCGCCCGGAACGAGCGTGGTGAGCGGTGACAGTACGAACGGCAGCGCTTGTCCGGCGAGGAGTCCCAGCCCAACCACCACGGCGAGCCCGATCCCGATACCGAGCAACAGCACGATAAGTGCTTGCCCGAGGGAGTCTTTGACGAGAGATCGCGTGCTCGCGCCGAGTGCTTTGAGCACCGCAACGTCTCCTTTTCGCTGCATTGTCCACACCGTGAAGAAGGCGCCGATTACGAGCCCCGAGATGCCGAAGAGCATCCCCACCATGAGCAGCAGCGAGCCGATTTCCGACCGAAATGCGCTCAGTGCGAGCAGCGTCCCGACAAGGTCCTCTGCCGAGGTGCCGTGCGCGGCGTCTGCGGCTTCCCAATCGGGATTGCCCGAGACCGCGAGCACGGTGGCGTACGCATCCGGGTTCCCGGTCGCGGCCGCGAAGTGTTGCCAATCGGTGAGCGTGATCTGTGCAACGGCGGTGTGGCTATACCACCAGTCGCCGCCGATGGTCTCAACCGTGAATTCGTGGCCGGCGACGGTGACCTTGTCGCCGACATCGACGCCAAGTTCTGCCGCTGCGGGTTCCGCGAGCGCGATCATATTCGAGTCGGTGGGCGCCGTGTCGGCGTAGGAGGGTTCGACGCCGAAGAGCGCGATGCTCGTGCGCGCATCCGCGGTTTCCACGCGGGTCTGGGTGATTCCGATCGGCTCGACTGCGGTGACGCCCTCGGTGTCGGCCCACGCGGTGGCCTGGTCTTCGGTGACATCGGAATCCGAGAAGCTGGCCCCCGATTCGACCAGTTCCGGCGTCGAGAAGACCACCCGGTCACCGGGCATCGAAACCACGGCGGAGATGTTCTGGTTCGCAAGTCCCCCCGTCAAACCGCTGAGGAATCCGACGAGCACAGTAATGAGCGCGACGACGGAGCCGATGAGGATGAATCGGCCGCGGGCGAAGCGCAGGTCGCGAAGGGCGACAAACATAATGCGTTCCTTTCTTGCCACCGGTTGGGTGACTGCATCCAGACTCGTCTTCGCCGCGCTTCGGAACATCGAGCATCCGCAGGGTCGCATCCGGCCGACAGTAGAGTCGGCCATTCCTTCTTTTGGAGGATGCTCGCAGCCGGCGGGCTGCGTAGGGTTCGGCTATGCGCAGTTCTCTTCCATCGCGGGTTGACGTCGCGATGGAGGTCGGGCTGTCCCTGCTCTTTCTCGGTCTCGCGGTGCTGCCGATTTACCGGAGCATTCAAGAACCCGCGGGCCACAGCATCCCGGTGCCGGTGCTCTGCGGGTTGCTGGTCCTGGGCTACTTCGCGGGCCAACGGTGGGCGTTCGGGCTGCGAGTAAGCGCGGGCGCGCTACGGTATTTCTGGCTTGCGGGGCTGACGGTGCTGTGGGCGGTGCTGGTCATGCTGATTCCCGAAGGCGCCTACCTCGTCTTTCCGCTGTTCTTCCTGTATCTGCGTGCCCTCGGAGCGGTGGTCGGGACCATCGCGGTGCTGCTGACCACGGGGATAGCGATCGCGGCGTTGAGCTATCACAACGGGTTCAGCCTTGCCGTGTTCGCGGGGCCGTGCGTGGGTGCCGCCGTGGCGATTGCGATCGGTCTGTCCATTCGTGCGCTCCACCGCGAGGTGCAAAAGCGCGAAGAGGTCCTGCGTGAGCTGCGTGCCGCGCTCGACCAACTCGACGCCGCCGAGCGCGAAGCGGGCGTGATGCAGGAGCGCGCCAGACTGGCTCGAGAAATCCACGACACCGTCGCGCAGGGGCTCGCGAGCATCCAAATGCTCTTGCACGCCGCCGACCAGGCCGATCCCGACCGACCGGGTGTGGAACACATCCGGCTCGCTCGCGATACCGCGGCCCAGAACCTTGCCGAAACGCGGCGGTTTATTCGCGAACTCACCCCGCCGAATCTGGACGCTGATGGGCTCCTTGCCGCGCTCGAACGCCTCGCGGAGAGCCAGTGGCGGCCACAGGGCCTTGCCGTAAAGGTGCGCGGCGATGAGGGCGAGGGCCTGCCGATGCCGGTACAGACTGCACTGCTGCGAATCGCGCAGGGTGCCGTGGCGAATGTGCTGCAACATGCGCACGCCCAGACTGTGACGCTCACCGTGTTAAGGGTCGAGAACGCGGTCACGTTCTCGGTCAAGGATGATGGGGTGGGCTTCGATGCGGAGAGCGTGAGTGAGGCAGCCGCCGAGTCGGAGTCCTTTGGGCTGCGTGCGATTCAGGAGCGTGTGGAACAGCTCGGCGGTACGCTCCACGTCAGGTCTTCCGCCGACACTGGAACCTCGATTACTGTCCGTCTCACTCTTGAGGAGCCTCATGATTCGTCTCGTCATCGCCGATGACCACCCGATCGTGCGGGCCGGGCTGCGCGCGCTCTTCGATCTCGAATCGGATCTCGAGGTGATCGCCGAGGCCGCGACTGCGCAGGAGGCGATTCGTATCGCTGAGCGCGACCTGCCCGATGTGGTGCTCATGGACCTGCAGTTCGGTCCGCACGGCTCCGCGGGCGGCGCTGAAGCGACGCGCGCAATTCGGGCGCTTCCGGAGGCGCCGTACGTGCTCGTGCTCACGAACTACGATTCGGATGCGGACATCCTGGGCGCCGTGGAAGCGGGAGCGAGCGGCTACCTCCTCAAGGATGCTCCCCCGCACGAACTGGTGGCTGCGGTTCGCGCGGCTGCCGCAGGTGAGAGCGCGCTCGCGCCGATGATTGCGGGGCGCTTGCTCGACCGGATGCGCGTGCCCCAGGCTTCGCTATCGGCTCGAGAAATTGAGGTGCTGCAGCTTGTCGCTCGTGGGAACACCAACGGTGAGATTGCGGCCGCGCTGTTTCTGAGCGAAACCACCGTAAAATCCCATCTCGGCCACGTGTTCACGAAGCTTGGGGTGACCACCCGCACCGCAGCGGTTGCGGAAGCCCGCGAGCGAGGCATCCTGCGCTAATTGCGCACACAGTCGTAACTTTGGCGCTGTCGAGTGCGCATTCTGCGCCGCGGCGAAGTATGTTCGTGGGTATGAGTTCTGCCGATCGAGCACTGACGCCGCTGCACATCGCGTTCGTGGTGCTTCACACCTCCCCGATTGATGACCCCGGAACTAAGGATGCTGGGGGCATGAATGTCGTCGTGCGCGCGCAGGCTGAGGAACTCGCATCCCTCGGCCACCAGGTCGAAATGATCACGCGCCGCCAGGATCGGCAATCACCAGCGCTCGCCGAGATTGCGCCGAATTTGCGCCTACACGTGCTTGAAGCCGGTCCCACGCAGACCATTGAGAAGGGCGATCACGAACTCTATATCGAGGCGTTCCGGGAACAGCTCGCGCCGCTATTGCGCGAGCTGCAGGTTGATGTGATCCATGGCGAACACTGGTTCTCCGGGATAGCGGCGCTGCCGATTGCGCGGGAACTCGGTGTGCCGTTCGTGCAGAGCTTCCACTCCATTGCCGCAGACAACTCGCTGCCGCTTGATGCCGGTGAACGGGCGGAATCGCCGGGCCGGCTCGCGGGCGAAGCAATGCTCGCCAAGGAATCAGACGCGCTCGTGGTGATCAGCAATGCCGAGCTGGACACCGCCGTGAGCCGCCTCGGCGCGAATCCGGATCAGGTGTTCATTGTGCCGCCGGGGGTGAACGCGGATCTCTTCCATCCGGCTGCAGCTGGTGCGGCTGCTGAAGCCGACTCGCGACCGAAGCGGTTGATCGCGGCTGGCCGACTGCATCCACTCAAAGGCGTTGATCTTGCGATCGAGGCCCTCGCGCTCATCGATGAGTCGATTCGTCCGGACTTCGTGATTGTCGGATCTGCGCCGCCCGACTGCCTGGACTATGAGGCCTCACTGCACGAGACAGTTGCGCGAGAGGGTCTCGAAGAACACGTTGAGTTCCTCGGTGCACTCACGCGGAAGCCCTTTGCCGACGCGCTTCGGACCGCCGATATTGCCTTGATGCCCTCACATTCCGAGACGTTCGGGCTCGTATCGTTGGAGGCGGCTGCCACCGGACTGCCCGTGGTTGCGTACCGATCGGGCGGTCTGCAGGAGTCGGTGCTTCACGGCGAAACTGGTCTGCTCGTTGACACCCGCGATCCGGCAGAGTGGGCGGCCACGATCACGCAGCTATTGCTCGATCCAGAGCTGACACGCTCCCTCGGCGAAGGTGCGCTGCGCCACGCCCGCGCGATGACGTGGCAAGCATCCGCCGAGCAATTGCTCGAGGTCTACCGCAATTTGGTGGTTGCTGAAGTGGCTGTGACGACGACGGCCGATGCCGAGGCCGAAGCCACGGCTGGGACCGAAGCCGACCGTGTCTGAGGCCGCAGCCACATCGGCCGCCCAGGCACTCGACGCGGCCCGACACGTACTTGTCGTCCACGCGCATCCTGACGACGAGGTACTCGCGGGCGGCGCGCTGTTGCGCGAGCTGCACGAACGTGGTGTGCGTGTCACGCTCGTGACCTGTTGCCGTGGAGAAGCCGGCGAGATCGTCGCGGGAGTGCTCCCTGAGGACACGGACCCCGCAGAACTTGCTCAAGTTCGCGAGCAAGAACTGCGCGGTTCCGTCGCTGCGCTCGGCATCAATGCCGCATACTGGCTCGGCCTCCCGCCGGCGCGTGCTGAAGGGCTCGAGCCGCGGGTGTACCGCGACTCGGGGATGGCGTGGATTCGGCCTGGGCTCGCTGGTCCCGCCGACACCAGCGACCAGAATTCCCTCACCGCGGCATCCGTGGAGGAAGTAATCGCCGATGTTCTGGCGGCAACTGAGCGCAACCGTCCGGATCTCGTCATCAGCTACGACGATGCTGGCGGCTACGGGCATCCTGATCACGTGCGCGTACGCGAGGCGAGCCTTGCTGCGGCGCGGACTCTGCGCATCCCCTATGCCGAGCTCGTGGAAGAAATGCCGACTGCGGGTGGCGGGACGGACGTTGCCTGGTTTTCACTTCCGCAGCATCGCACTGCGGTGTTGGATGCGCTTCACAGCCATCGCACCCAGCTCACGGTGGATGCAGATGGTCAGGCCCTCACCCATTCGGGCGGGCAGCGTCAGGCGGTTCCGCTCGAAATTGGCCTGCGGCTCGTCGCGGAGGGGTAGCAGGCGCGCGGTCGAACCCCGATCCAGCACCGCTGTCTATCGTGGATTCCTTGACTTGATCGTTCACGGCCCAGGCGCCACCAACGATCGACTCGCGATGTCTATCGTGGAAGCATGACGCGAACATTCACGAAGACCCCCGGAAATGCCCTCGGCGAGGCCGCTGGACTTCGCTGGCTCGCTGAGGCCGAGCCCGCTGGCGGAGCCCACGTGGCCGCCGTCATCGCAGTCGATGAATCGCGCCTCGAAATCGAGCACATTCCTTCGGGACGCGCGTCAGTTGCGGCTGCGCGGAAGTTCGGCCGCAGCCTTGCGGTGACGCATGCGGCGGGCGCCGATTGGTGGGGATGCCCACCCCGAGATTGGGTGGGCGGTCCGTCAGTGGGGAATTCGCAGACTCCGCTTGTGCTCGACCGGGCCGATTCTGCATCGACTTGGGGCGAGTTCTACGCGGACTCGCGCATCCTGGATTTCGCGCGCAGGCTTTCGGAGGCTGGCGCCATCGACAAGGCAGAGTACGCCGTGTTCGATCGACTCGCAGATCGGCTACGCGCGGGTGATTTCGATGTCGCTCAGCCGGAGCTGGTAGCCGCCGCGGGCAACACTGTCGCACGCGTGCACGGTGATATGTGGGCGGGCAATGTCCTCTATGACGATGGGGCTACAGGGGCGACGCTCATCGATCCGATGGCGCACGGTGGCCATGCTGAGACCGATCTCGGCACGCTCGCGGTGTTCGGCTTTCAGCACCTGGATGAGGTGTACCGCGGCTACGACGAGGCGTCGCCCTTCGCGCCGGGTTGGCAGGAACGCGTGGACCTGCACAAACTCGGGGTCGTGATCATGCACGCCCACCTCTTCGGCGGCGGGTACATCGGCGAGTCCCTGCACCTCGCCCGCCGCTACGTCTAGCCTCGCGCTGCACTCCCACCCTCCCCCTTCGCAGAGTGGTCGCTCCTTGTTGGAATTCTTCGAATTAACCCCAAGCAGTGACCACTTTGGAATGGGATAGATCGACCCGCTTCACAGAGTGGTCGCTCCTTGTTGGAATTCTTCGAATTAACACCAAGCAGTGACCACTCTGCGGAGGGACGGAAGTTACTTCTGCGGCGAAGAGGTTTGCGGGAGCTGAATGAGCTAAAGATAGTCGGACGGCGCGTGATCCAGAGCAGCAAGATCGAACACGGCGCGATCGAACACGTCCAGATCAGGCAAAGAACGGTTCGTTGATTGGCGATGCGTCAACCGTGGCAAGGTGAATATCAGCGAAGCCGGCGGGAGTGAAACCAGTGGCGGCGAAACGGATGGCGGTGATAAGGGTGGCGATGAGGTGGAGAGCTGTGAGTCGACGTACAACCGTGATCGTGATGGGGATGGCCGCAGTGGCGGCGGGGATGCTGTTGCCGATGAGTTCTTCCGCAGCGGCAGGCATGCCAATATCAGCTGCGGCTTCCGCTTCGACTTCGACTTCGACTTCGACTTCGACTTCGGGCATCCACGACGGAATTGCAAACACCAGCGCCGACACCGAGTCAAGCGCAGGCACCAACACCCTCGCGATGCTGCCACCACCCAGCGAAGTAGTCGACCTAACCGAAGCATCCGGCAGTTGGGAACCCGACGGAACCACGCGCATCCTTATCGACGACCAATCGCTCGCGGCGGAGGCCAACCGACTCGCTGATGAACTCGTCGCGATCGGCATACTCGACACCCGACCGGAAATATTCGAAGTCTCGGCGGCCACGGACGGGACGTTCGCAGGCGCGACCGTTGCGGACATTTTGCTCCAGACTGAGGGAACCGCGGATGACGTCACCGGCTCAGTGCCTGACTCCAGCGACGGCTCAGACGCGAACACAGACTCCGAGGCCGGGGCGAACACCGACACCGACACCGACACCGACACCGACACCGACCCCGACCCAGACACCGACACCGACACCGACCCCGACCCAGACACGAACTCAACCACCGTGTCCCTACAAGCAACCCCTGACGCATCCAACACCGCCGGCCTCACCGCATCCGGTGCCGACTCGACCGCGATTTTTCGGGCCACGAGGCCCCTACTCCAGCAGCTCGCCGCAACCGGCAGCATCCCCGCGGGCGAATACACCTTCAATCTTCCGGCAGACCAAGTCCGCGCCATCCACATCGACATCGCCCGCAAGCACTACCCGATCGAGTCCCTCGAAGCGCTCCTCTACCAAATGAGCTGGCTCGGAATGAACGAACTCGAGTTGCACTTCTCCGAAAACGAAGGCTTCGCGATCGAGTCGACCACGCATCCGGAAATCGCTTCACCCGAGGCGCACTCGCAAGCCGAAATCACCGAACTGGTGGAGCTCGCAAACTCGCTGCACATCCGGGTCACTCCCTCGCTCGATATGCCCGGGCACCTGGACCACGTGCTCGACACCTACCCGGAGCTGCAATTGCGCGACGCCGCGGGCGGCACCGTGTTCGGCGCGCTCGACATCACAAACCCGGACGCGATCGACTTCGCCAACGACCTCGTGGGCGAATACACCGAGCTATTTCAACAGCCGCAGTTCGCCGAACCAGTCCCTTGGCATCTCGGCGGCGACGAGTTTGTGAACTTCGCCAGTGACCACGAGGTTGCGACGCTCACCCAGGCGGCTCACGAGGAATACGGGTCGGATGCGACCGCCTACGACGCGCTCACCGCCTTCGTCAACGAGCAGGCCGCCACCATCAGCGATGCAGGCTACGCGCCGCGCGTCTGGAGCGATGGGATGCTGCGCGCCGAGCACGTGCAACTCGATCCCGAGATTGAGGTGGCCTACTGGACCCAACGACCACCTGGAGCCATCCCCGCGAGCGACTTCGCGGCCGCAGGCTACGAGATCCTCAACGTCAACGACGAATTCCTGTACTTCGTCCTCGGTGAGCGCGTCGAGTACTACTACCCGACGGGCGAGGCAATTCTCGAGCGCTGGGATGCGACGGTGTTCCCGTCAGTGGCGGGTCAGCCCGAGGTGGTGGATGCGACCACCGGTGGCATGTTCGCGATTTGGAGTGATATTCCGGGTGCGCTCTCGGCCGAGGCGGTCGTGGCTGCCGTGCGCGCGCCGACGGCAGCGATGGCCGTGAAGTTCGCCGATCCGAGTTCGGCGATGTCGTTTGCCGAGTTGGATGCGACGCTCGCGGCGATCGGTGAGCCGCCGAGTGTCCCTTTCGAGGCGTCGCCGGAGGCACCGGCGCTACTGCCCGCGGAAACGACACCACCCCCATCCGATTCACACGCTTCGATCGAAGCGGGCCAATCACACGGGGGTGGGTCTGGGAGCCAATGGATGTGGTGGCTCGGCGGGATGCTTGTTGCTATCGGTGTTGCCGGCGCCATCTGGGCGGTCCTGCGGCGGAGGCGCGAACCGCGTTCGTAGCCTTTGCTTAGGCGTGCTGGTTCAGGAACGGGATTGGGTCGATTTTCGAGCCGCCGACGATGACCTCGAAGTGGAGGTGTGCGCCGGTCGAGACACCAGTGTTGCCCACGTTACCGATGGTTTCGCCGGCGGATACGGTCTGGCCAACCGACACGTTGATTGCCGAGAGGTGCGCGTAGAGCGTGGTCACGGTCTGACCATCGATGGTGTGCTGCACCTCGATGTAGTTACCGTAGCTCGTGCCGCCGTAGCTCACGTTGGTCACGGTACCGTCGGCCATCGATCCAACTGCTACGCCGTAACCTGGCACGAAGTCAACACCCTGGTGGTAGCTCGAGGCACCGGCGGTGGGCGAGTTACGGGGGCCGTAACCGCTCGAGATACCGGAGCCCTCGCCGACGGGCCAGACGACGCTGGCGACGGCGGCGCTTGCGGTCGATGCCTCCGACGGAGCCGAAGCGGTGGTTGCTTCTTCCTCAACTACGGTTTCGTTTTCCGCAGCGAGACCGGCGACCGCGCTGCTGTCAAAGGATGCAACGGTGGTCTCTTCGATCTCGGGCTTGGTTTCGCTCGCGGTCTGTGCGTCAGCGGGTGCGGATTCTTCCGCGGCTACTTCCTCAGTCGCGGTTTCTACCGCGGTCTCGGATGCGGCTTCCGTGTCGGCGGCTTCGCTAATCTCGGGAGCGCTCACTGCTGCGAACGCAGCTGCGGAGCCGGTACCGAGCACCACGGTGCCAGCCATGAGACCGATCGCGACGGTGGAGCCCTTGACTCGACGGCCAGCGAACAGGCCGCTGCTGCGTCGGGTGCTGCGCCACTGTGCCCGGAAGGACTCGGGGATCTCTACCTCATCCGATTCCTCGGCGGTGCTGGAGCTGACCACGTTCGCCGCCTTGGCTGCGCGGAGGGATTCACTGAAAGCCTCAACACGCGCTTGCGCCTCGGCGGCACGCTCAGCTTCACGACGCTCGCGACGAGTGCGGTACTGGATACCACCGTTCGGCTCAGTCTCAGTTTCAAGTTCTACGGTGTTCGATTGTGCTGCATCCTCCAGCGCACGAGGCGAGGAGTCATCCTCAAGCTTCGTGAGGGTTTCGCCGGACTCGATCTCGGCAACAAGCTCAGCGAGCTCGTTACTCTCGACCTGAGTTGGCTGGTCCTTGTGGGGGGTAAACGACATAAAGAAAAGGCTCCTTGTGGGATGGGACTCACCGAGAGTAACGAGAATGTAACGATAAGGTCAAGCCTTCGTTATAAATTTACTTTCGTTCTCATGGTTTTCTCATCCTTGTGGCCGGTCAGATCGTTGCAGTGACGCGGTTCTCCCCATAGTCTCCGCAAAATAACTTTGGTAACGACAACGTAACCCCGTCGCATCAGAGGCCGCATTCGGTAAAGTCAAGACAACACGTCAACTGACACCACCAGGTGGACTGCGCATCCTCGATCTGGCCGAAGCTGGCCCGCTCAAGGCGGCTGACGCATCCGCCCCTCCGATTGAATGGACACCTATGAGCGCGAAGTACGTAATCGACTCCATCCCCGGCGACGGCATCGGCGTCGATGTCACCGATGTTGCAATGCGCGCGGTTGACGCCGTCGCCCAGCTGCACGACTTTTCAGTCGATTGGCGCATCCGCGAGTGGAACAGCGACTTCTATAAGAAGACCGGTCGGATGATGCCCGAGGACGGTCTCGAGCAGATGGCGAGCGGCGACGGGATCTACCTCGGCGCCGTCGGTACACCCGACGTGCCGGATGACATTACGCTCTGGGGCCTGCTCATTCCGATTCGTCGCGAGTTCGATCAGTACATTAACCTGCGCCCAATGCGGCTGCTTCCGGGCATCAAGGGAAGCATGCCGGGCCTCGAGAACCTCGACGTTGTGGTGGTCCGCGAGAACGTCGAAGGCGAGTACTCCACCATCGGTGGTCGCTTCGGCACCGGCACTCCCGGCGAATTCGCGCTTCAGGAGGCAGTGTTCACCCGCGCGGGAATCACGCGCGTCGCACGCTACGCCGCGACCGTGGCCGAGCAGCGCGGTGGCAAGCTCGTGTCCGCAACGAAATCGAACGGCATCATCCACAGCATGCCGTTCTGGGATGAAGTGGTCGCCGAAACGACCGCCGAGTTCCCCTCGGTACAGGTAGAGAAGGTACTGATCGATGCGCTCGCCGCTCGCCTCGTGATGAAGCCCACGAGCGTCAACACTCTTGTGGCCTCGAACCTCTTCGGCGATATCCTCTCCGACCTCGTTGCCGGTGTCGCTGGCTCGATCGGGATTGCTCCGAGCGCTAACCTCAATCCGGAGCGCCGCTTCCCCTCGATGTTCGAACCGGTGCACGGCTCGGCACCGGACATCGCCGGCAAGGGCATCGCGAACCCCGTCGGCGCACTCTGGGCCGCGGCAATGATGCTCGAGCACCTTGGTGAATCCGCCGCCGCCGTTGCGCTCACCGCAGCATTCGAAGGCGCACTTGCCGATGGCATCTCGACACCCGACCTCGGCGGCAACGCGACCACCGCATCCTTCGCTGAGGAAGTGATCGCGCGCCTCAAGTAGGTTGCACTGCGCTCTGGCCTCGTCCCTTCTTAGGGGCGAGGCCAGAATTGTTTCGCGCGGCGCGACCAGAGCTGATTCCCGGGCAAAGTTCGCGCCCGCTAAGGGTTGGCGGATGCTGAAAACTTGCGAGCGCCGAACGATTGCGGTCGCCGAAATCCACATTGGGGCCCCAGGTCGCGCGATGTCCCGTTATTAGGGGACATCGAGCGACCTCAGACCCCGTTGTGGATTTTTACGGAAGCAATGAAGCCGCATTGCATCATCAACAGTGATGCTCGACACCAGCAGCGGTATTTCTGCGCCAACGGTGGCGCTTCAGTCGCGCCAGCAGCAGTTCAGCCGCGAAGCGGCGCTTCAGCCCCGCCAGCGACGCCTCAACGCACTACTCCGCCAGGTTTTCGATGTGCGCGCGGATCGCATCCGCCTCTTTGTCGTACCAACCGTGCTCTTCGCCGTAGCCGACGAGTCGCGCTATCTGCTGGTTGCGCTCTTCGCTCGAGTCGCCGTTGCGGAGAAAGCCGATCGCGATCCACAGGTGTTCCGCATCGGCAATTGGCACAACTTCGACGTTGCTCGTTGCCAAGTCGGTGAGCTCAGTGGTTGTGCGGCCGCCCGCGTCCACGTGAAGGCGCGAAAAGTCGTCAGGTTCGTCGAGGGTGAAGCCGTTGTCATTCGCCGTGATGATCATGCCCGCAACATTGCCGCACTCGTATCCGTAATCACTGGATGCGTGGGGTCGGACCCCTTACGTGGTCAAGTGAGGATGCGGGCACCGAAGCAATTACAGGATGCGCGGGGTGCGTCTACCGAGGTGACTAACGCGCTGAGAAAGCAGTTGGTTGGCGCCAGCCTTCCCGCTGGCGCCAACCGAAAAGTGACCCCGTTGTCACATCGGGCATTTTAGGCACCCAGTCGGACTTTAATCCAGAGCGCCGCGAGAATGCGCACCAAACGAAAACAACAGGCATCTGTTGCTATTTCCAACAGCATCCTGTAGATTCTTCATCAGGTACCAGTTCAACAGGTACCATCATCTTAGGAAAGGATCCACACTATGGATACCGAAGCACTTTTTCAGAAGTTTCGTCACATTTCTCATCTCATGAAGCCACGCGGCCGTCGCGGACGACCAGGACGGGGCGGCCTCGACGCACACTTCGGCGCGAGTAAAACCGAACAGGGTTTTGCCGCCGATCCAACGCGCGGCCAGGGCCGCATCCTGGCAGCGCTCAAGCTGCAGGACGGCGTACCAACAAAGGACCTCGCATTCATCCTCGGCATGCGCGTGGCCTCGCTCAACGAGCTGCTCGTCAAACTCGAGCGCTCAGAACTGATTAGCCGCGAGCCCTCCGAGGAAGACAAGCGCGTCATCCTCATCCATCTCACCGATGAAGGTCGCAACACCGAGCAATTTCGACCAGAGCGACCGGATGCATTCGGCTCGCTCTCGGAAGACGAGCGTGAACAGCTCGGCGCCTATCTCGACCGCATCATTGAACAGCTCGAGGCCGAGCGTGAAGCCAACGCTGACGAGGAGGCTCCCGACGAGGAGTTTGAGCGTTGGAGCCAGCAAGCCCGCGCGCGAATGGGCGATGAGCAGTTTGATCGATGGATGTCGCGCATGGCCGAGTACGCACCCGATGGGTATGCGGGACGCTATGGCCGCGGCGGCCGAGGTCGCGGTGGTGAAGGTCGTGGTCGTAGGGGCCACGGACATGGGCGTGGGCAGGCCTCGGGTCATGAAGCTGCGCAGGGTGACTTCCGAAATCGGCATCGCCCGCGCCACTACGGCAAGGGAGACGGCTTTGATCGTGGCTACGGCTACGAGGAGCGAGGCCGCAGCTAACCGCAAGCAGAGCCCGCTCTAGCTCCCACACCGCATCCAAACCAACACACCAAATCCGGGGTCGCGCATCTTCGCGCGGCCCCGGATTTGCACGTTCACCCCACCGTTATCTCAACCAGACAATAATCGAGGGCATGTTTGTGGCGAACCCCGAACGGACCCTCAGCACTATTCGAGCCTTCCTCTTTGACCTCGACGGAGTAATCACCCCCACCGCGGAGGTACACCGTCGCGCGTGGGCGGCACTGTTCACCGCAGAGTTCGATTCCCGCGGCGCAGCGCCCTATACCGAAGCCGACTACTTTGAGCATCTCGACGGTAAGCCCCGGTTTGACGGAGTGCGCGACGTGCTTGCCTCTCGTGGTGTTGTGCTGCCCGAGGGCTCGCCCGAAGATGCTCCCGAACTCGAAACCGTTGCGGGCCTCGGCAATCGCAAGAATGTGCACTTCGCGCGGCTCCTCGACAGCGAAGGGGTAGCGGCCTATCCGGGCTCACTCGAGCTCCTCGAGGAATGCACCCGGCGCGAGATCGACGCGGCGATCGTCACGAGTTCCCGAAATGGCAAGCGCGTGCTCACCGCAGCAGGTCTCAATAACCGGTTTGAGGTCATCGTCGACGGCGTGCATTCCGCAGCACTCGGCCTCCCCGGAAAGCCCGCGCCCGACACCTACCTGCGCGCCGCACTCGAACTCGGCATCCCTTCCGCAGAATGCGCCGTGGTCGAGGATGCGCTTTCTGGCGTCGCAGCCGGGGCCGCCGGAGATTTCGGCCTCGTCATCGGCGTCGACCGCGGCGTCGGCACGCAAGCCCTCGTCGAATCCGGCGCGGACCTTGTCGTCACCGACTTGGCCGAACTCATCCCGCCACTTCGCACCGCACATTCCACGACAGAAACCGAGGTCTAGCTCATGAGCGAATCGATTTACACTCCCCCTCGCGAGCAGCACCCCTGGTGGAATGACACTGCCGAACGCGCCTCATCATCACGCGATCCACTACCCGGTGAAGAGCTCGACCGCACCATGTTTCCGATTGACCCGTGGGCCATCGTCGAGACACGCTTCGACCCCGCGCTGCAGGGCCGCACCGAGTCGCTATTCGCGATGGGCAACGGTTTTATCGGGATGCGCGGCAATATTGACGAGGGACGCGAGGCTGCCGAGCACGGCACCTTCATTAATGGTCTCCACGAAACCTGGCCAATCCGGCACGCGGAGGAAGCCTTCGGATTCGCTCGCGTCGGCCAAACCATCATCAATGCGCCCGACGCCAAGGTAGTCCGACTCTACGTTGATGACGAGCCGTTCATCCTCTCTACCGCCGAAATTGTGGTGTACGAGCGGCGACTCGACCTGCGTGCGGGCACCCTGACCCGTGACCTCACGTGGCGCACCTCGAGCGGCAAGCACGTGCGAATCCGCTCTAGCCGGCTCGTCTCATTCACCGAGCGTCACCTCGCCGTAATCGAGTACGAGGTTGAGCTCTTGGATGCGGATGCTTCGATCGTGATTTCGAGTCAGCTCCTGAATCGTCAGGATGGCGTGGATGAATACCGCGACTTTGCGGCGAACGGTGGGAACAACGGCACCAGCCCCGCAGACTCGAAGACCTTCGACCCCCGCAAGGCCGAAGTGATCGAAGAACGCATCCTGGACCCGACCGTGCAGCGCGACAACGGGAGCCGCCTCGTGCTCGGCTACCGCGTCCACAATTCTGGGATGTCCGTGGCGAGCGCGGTGGACCACCGCCTCACCGTAGGCGGCGCCGCCACCGGCGAATGGAAGGTGACGAACACCATCCAAGAAGATGTCGCAAAGCGGGTGTACCGGCTCAACGGCCGTGAGAACACGCCAATCAAACTCACCAAATATGTGAGTTATCACACCGCGAACATTGCCCCACCGCGGGAACTCGCCGACCGCTGCGCCCGCACCCTCGACCGCGCGATCGAAGAATCGGTGCAGACGCATCACACCAATCAGCGGGCGTGGCTCAACGAGTTTTGGAAGACCTCCGACGTCGTGCTGCACGGCCAAGAGGATCTGCAGCAAGCGATGCGGTTCAACCTCTACCAGCTGGCGCAGGCGGCAGCCCGTGCCGACGGTCTGGGGATTCCGGCGAAGGGTGTGACCGGTTCGGGATACAGCGGCCACTATTTCTGGGACTCCGAGATTTTCGTGCTGCCCTTCCTGAGCTATACCCAGCCGACCATGGCTCGCAATGCGCTGCGCTTCCGGTACAACCTGCTCGATGCGGCACGGACGCGCGCGGAGGAACTCAATGAGCGCGGCGCGCTGTTCCCGTGGCGCACCATCAACGGCCAGGAATCGAGCGCGTACTACGCGGCCGGGACCGCACAGTTTCACATCGACGCCGATATCACCTACGCGATGGCACAGTACGTCTCGGCCACGGGCGACACCTCGTTCTTGCTCAATGGCGCCGTGGATGTCTTCGTGGAGACCGCGCGAATGTGGTACGACCTGGGGTTTTGGCGTCAAGCTGGCAAACAGGACACCTTCCACATTCACGGTGTAACCGGTCCAGACGAGTACACGACGGTGGTCAATGACAACCTCTTCACCAATGTCATGGCCCAAGAGAACCTGCATATCGCGGCAGACGTGGTCGACATGGTGCGCGAGAACTACCCGGATGACTTCGAGCCCATTGTGGATCGCCTCGGCTTGCAACCAATTGAGGTCGTGGCCTGGCGACGTGCGGCGAAACACATGCATATTCCTTACGACGAGAAATTCCGCATCCACCCGCAGGATGCCTCCTTCCTCGACAAAGAAATCTGGGATCTCGAGCGCACACCCGACTCGCAGCGCCCGCTCCTGTTGCACTTCCACCCACTGGTGATTTACCGATTCCAGGTCATTAAGCAGGCGGATGTGGTGCTCGCGCTGCTGCTGCGGGGTGACCTGTTTACGGCCGAAGAAAAGCTGCGCAATTTCGAGTACTACGACGTGCTCACCACCGCCGACTCAAGCCTTTCGGCTGCGGTGCAGTCAGTGATGGCGGCGGAAGTCGGGCACATGCGGCTCGCCGAGCAGTACTTCCGACACAATGCCTTTGTCGACCTCGCCGACCTCCACGGCAACACCGACGTCGGCATCCACGTCGCCTCAGCGGGTGGGCTCTGGATGGGCGCGGTATTCGGCTTCGCCGGAATGCGCGACCACCACGGTGAAATTACCTTCGACCCGCGCCTGCCGGACAGTTGGGAGGGCATCGACTTTGGACTGCGCATTCGGGAATCACGGGTGCGGGTGGAGCTTCGCCCCGACACCATCTCGTTTGTGCTGGAGCGCGGTCGCGCCGTGACGGTGAAAGTCCGCGGGGACGAAGTGCACATCACGCCGACTGCTCCCACCGTCATCCACCTCGCCGATCAGGGTCCGCGCCAGCGCAAGAAGCTCGGGATGCACACCATCAACGGCTGGCATCGCTCCGACGGCACCCTGCTGACCGCGTCAGTGCCGACAGTGACCGGGCAGATTCCGCAGTTGGGTGCGGTTCGGGTGCAGGATGCGCAGGGTCGCGAACCTGGTCCGTTCGGGGATACGTAGGGGCACGGTCTCGCTCACCCTCCTAGCTCCGTACCGCGGTCACGAACTCGGCGAACCTCGTGCCGGCTGAGGTGAGTTCGATTGCGGTATCGAAGACGAATCGCTGCATTTCGGATGCGGCGGCGGAAAGTCCGATATCGGTGCGCCGCGCGAGATTCACCGTGCGGGTGAGGTGCGGATCGACAAGCCGGGTGCTTCGCAGCTCAGGTCGATCGATCACCACCATCGCGGGAACCACCGCGACCCCGAGCCCGCGCTCAACAAAGCGGAGCACCGCATCCATCTCGGCCCCCTCGACGGCGATCGTCGGGCTGAGGCTGTGGGCCGCGAACGCGGCATCGGTCGCGATGCGAAGGTCATAGCTTTGGTTGAACGCGACCTGCGGAAGTCGCGAAAGCTCTGCCAGGGTGATCTCTTTCGGCGTGGCTGCGCGCGGTGTGGCCACACTCGGTATGGCTGCGCGCGGAGCAGCCACCGCCGCATCCCCGCCGTCGAGTAACTCGCCCAATGGCGCATTCACCGCAGAGATCACGACGAGTTCTTCCGTCATCAGCGGGACCAACTCAGTGCCGGATACCACCGGGGCTTCCCCCCGCGTGACCACCAGTGCGAGATCCAGCCCGCCCTCGTCGAGCACTTCCACGAGCATCCGGGAACCACCCTCGGTGACGTGGAGATCGATGCCAGGGTGAGCGTTGCGGAAACCAGCCAACACATCCGCAACCAGCGACACACACAGCGTCGGTGGTGCGCCGAGCCGTACCGTGCCGCTGCGCAGCCCCGCGAGTTCGTCGAGTTGCCGACGCACAAGTTCCGTATCCCCCAGGATCCGCCGCGCGATCGGCAGAATCCGGGCACCGGCATCGGTCAGCGTGATGCCCGAATGGTCTCGATGGAGCAGCTCAACCCCGAGATCGGCTTCCAGAGTGGCGATCTGGCGACTCAATGAGGGCTGCGTGACGAACATCTCTTCGGCCGCGCGTGTGAAATTACCGATACGAGCCACCGTGGCAAATGCGCGAAGCTGGTGCAGTTTCATGCCGATAGCCTAAACGCATCACGTCAAGCATAAATATGCATTAGCGCAATAGATTAGGTATGCCTAACGTGGATGAACATGATCACTCAACACACCACCGAACGACTCATGTCCACCTCCGTACTCGTTATCGGCACGGGCGGTGCGGGACTCCGCGCTTCCATCGAACTGGCTGAACGAGGCGTTCAGGTCCTTGCCGTTGGTAAGCGTCGCAAGCACGACGCGCACACCACGCTCGCCGCGGGTGGCATTAACGCCGCCCTCGCCACCATGGATCCGGAAGACTCCTGGGAACAGCACGCCGCCGACACCTTGCGCGAGTCCTACTTCCTCGCTGATCCGGCAATCGTTGAGACCGTAACCCGCAATGCCGCGCAGGGCATCGAAGACCTCGAACGCTACGGCATGCCGTTCGCTCGCGAAGCGGACGGCCGCATTTCGCAGCGCTTCTTCGGCGCACACAAGTACCGCCGCACCTGCTACGCGGGCGACTACACCGGCCTGGAAATCCAGCGCACCCTGATGCGCCGCGCAGACGAACTCAATGTCCAGGTGATCGACACGATCTACATCACCCGCATCCTCGTCTCTGATGGCACCGTATTCGGCGCCTACGGCTTCGATATCGTCGATGGTTCACCAGTACAGATCCATGCGGATGCGGTGATCCTCGCCGCCGGTGGTCACACGCGAATCTGGCGCCACACTTCCTCACGCCGCGACGAAAACACCGGCGACACCTTCCGGCTTGCGGCGCTCGCGGGGGCGAAGCTGCGTGACGCGGAGCTCGTTCAGTTCCACCCTTCGGGCCTGCTCGAGCCGGATGACGCCGCCGGCACGCTCGTTTCGGAAGCCGCTCGTGGTGAGGGCGGCATCCTGACCAACGCGCTGGGTGAGCGCTTCATGGAGAAGTACGACCCCGAGCGCATGGAACTGTCGACCCGCGACCGGGTGGCGCTGGCTGGCTACACCGAGATCACCGAGGGTCGCGGCACCGACAAGGGCGGCGTCTACCTCGATGTCTCGCACCTGCCGCGCGAGACGATCCTCGAAAAGCTGCCGCGCGTGTACCGGACTCTGATTGACCTGCAGATGCTCGACATCACCAAGGACAAGATGGAAATCGCTCCGACGGCCCACTACTCGATGGGTGGTGTGTGGGTCACTGCTGATAAGCACAGCACCGGGGTTGAGGGGCTCTACGCAATCGGCGAGGCAGCTTCCGGTCTGCACGGCGCAAACCGTCTTGGCGGAAACTCCCTGATCGAGCTGCTCGTCTACGGTCGTCTCACCGGTCAGGATGCTACCGATTATGTGGTTGCGCGTGCCGATGTACACCGCGATGCCGAGGTCGTTGCCGAAGCCCGCGAAGAGATGCAGGCGCTGCTGCGCGATCACGGCACCGAGTCGGCTCGCAGGCTGCAGCGCGAACTACGCAACCTCATGAGCGCCCACGCGGGTGTCGTACGCACCGAAGCAGGGCTCAAGGAGGGCCTGCAGAAGCTGGATGCCCTGGAAGACCGTGCCAAGAACGTTACCGCGCACCCCGACATCGCCGGCTTCGACGACCTGGCGCACGCCTTTGATCTGTTGGGATCGCTCCTGGCTGCCCGTGCCACGCTCGAATCAGCACTTGAGCGACGCGAGACCCGCGGTGCCCACAACCGCGCCGACTTCCCCGAGACCGACCCCAACCTGCAGGGCAACTTCGTGTGGTCGGTCACGGAAGGTGTCACCTTTGAGTCACTCGCTCCCGCGCCGGATTCCTTCCGTTTACTCGCCGAAGAACGCGGCGATGACTCGGTCGAGGGCAAGCTCGTCGAGTAATCCCGGATGAGTTCCTGCGGTCGTCTCGTGCCGGGCTTTGCCTCGTCATGAGACGACCGCATTCGTTCTTCGCGCGGCTCGTTGCCTTGAAACTCAGATTTATGGCGGCTGCGTACCTAGCGGCTTCGCTTCATCACGGCTCAATGTCCTAAAGGCTCGGCCCATAGCCCGCTTTCGTCATCAAGACGGCAATTTGGATGCGCCCCTGGACCCCGAGCTTCTCGGCAATATTGGCAATGTATTGCTTGACGCTCGCTTCCGAAAGATGCACTGTCGCCCCAATTTGTGCGGATGATTCGCCAGTGGGGATGCGCTCAGCCACAGCAAGCTCACGGGGCGTGAGTTTCTCCACACGGCGACGGGCGACCCGACGTTCGCGCCGATCCGAATCGGCGTTAACCGAGTCAATAAGTTGCCGGGCACTCGCGGGCGACAATACGGATTCACCCTGAGCCGCCGCTTGAACGGCCCGAATGATCTCTTCCGGCGCCGCAGTTTTCAATAGGAAACCCGATGCACCCGCGGCAAGTGCTTTCAACATGGCGTCGTCGACGTTCCAGGTGGTAAGGATGACCACTTCGGGCGGGGATTGGAGTTGCTGCAGTGCCGCAGTCGCAGCAGTGCCATCGACCTCCGGCATGCCGAGGTCCATCAACACCACCGCCGGCTGCAAAGCCTGCACGTGAGCCACGATGCCGACACCGTTTTCGAGCTCACCGACGATCTCAATCTCCTCGTGGCCGGCGAAGATGCCCGCTATCGCTCGACGAGTGAGCGGGTCGTCATCAACGAGCAGTACACGAATGGTCATGCCAGTAGTCTATTTCTGGCCTCCGACATCACGAACGCGTCACCGCTCGTCGGCCACTCCGGGAGGGCAGTCGCGGCTTGGTCTTCCGGTGTGCCTACCCCGCCACCCAGGGCAGATTCGCTTCGACGCGGAATTCGTTTCCCACGCGACCTGCACGAAAGTCCCCGCCGAGCACCCGCACCCGTTCATGCATCCCGGTGAGGCCGCGACCGGTCGCAGCCTGCTCAGCCCCGCGTTCAGCAACAACGTTTGCGGCGTGAATGCTAATGCCATTACCGGGCGCACCCGTCACCGATAAGCGAAGCGCCGTGCCGGGAGCGTGTTTTCGCGCATTCGTGATGACCTCCTGCACGATTCTCACGACCGCTCGCGATAGATCTGCGGGTGCCCGCTCTGCATCCTGCAGGTACACGGTGAGATTCACTTGCTGGTTACCGACCGCGGAAGACTGAATAATTTCACTCAGTTGGCCGAGCGAAACTGGCGTCGATTCACCTTGTATGACATTGAGCAGCAACCGCAGATCATCCATTGACTGAGCCGCATTCGCGCGAATCGCCTCCGCAGACTCGACCAACTCGGGATAATCATTGGCTTGGTTGCGTAATGCCCCGGCTTGCAAGCTCAGCAACGAAAGTCGGTGGCCGAGAACGTCATGAATTTCGTGGGCGATCCGCTCTCGCTCTTGGCTTCTGGTGAGTTCAACGTCGATTTCGTCGCGACTACGACGCGCTTCCTGCTCGCTGCCGCGCATCCGCATGAGTATGCCGATCCCGATCGGTACTGCGAGCGATATCACCACCACGAACAGCGGCACGATGAAGGGCAGCTCCACGCGCGAGTCCGGGGTGTCACTATTTGCAAGGAACGTCTGGACGATTGACGCGCCATAATCCGACCCATAGATATCGGTGATTGCGCTTACGACTACCACGGCTAAGGCAACCGCTACGCCGCCAATCACCACGCGTTTGTCGCGTCGATAGGCGATCAAGTCGGCCAACCCGATCAGCGCAAACACCGGACCAAGTGGCAGCACTATGCCCGCCACCGCACCCACCAGCGTCAACGCGAGGGGGTAGCGCGCTCTGAATATGACACCCACGGTGAGCACGAGCAGCACCAATAAACTCACGAGCGAGATCAACATCCCCGCCGCAGTCTCTGGGTGCTCGGGGTCGCTGGTGATCTGTGCATTCTCGGAGTAGACGATTTCCATCAGCCCGGAAAGCAGAGCCAACGCCATGAGCAGCACGGTGCGGACCCACCGCAGTGCTTTCTTCAGCCAGCTTCGCCTCTGTTTATCGCTCACATCTGGAGCTTACGACCAGCCTCCGACATCTCGACAGTTGGCGATCGACTGGCACCGACTAGCCGATCGACAAGGGCGGTTTCAGCCAATCGGGAATGGTCCCGACAAAGGCCCTCTCGAGAGGCTTGAGGCACATATTTACTCGGCAATCGCAGTCACAGATAGGACAGTCATGTCGCACAACTCGAATTACGCTGGCGGCCCGCAGCAAGGTGAAGGATTCAACCAGCCGCAACAGGGAAACGCGCAGGGCGCACAGCAGTATCCGCAGCAGCCGCTCCAGCCACCGCAGCAACCGGCAAAGAAGAAGAACTGGTTTGCCCGACACAAAGTGCTGACCGGTATTGGCGCGGCAGTGCTGCTCATCGTGTTCATCAGCGCCGTCAGCGGCGGCGGCAGTGATGATTCTGCCGAGGTGCCTGCCGCGGAACAAGATTCATCGGCGGTAGCCGAGCAGGAAGCCGCTCCCGCAGAGGATGGCGAAGCGGTCCAGGCAGATGCTGAGGAGCCAGCTGACGCGGATGCAGTCCCAAACGCCGCGGGCATTGGCGACACTGTGGTGTCCGGCGATCTCGAGTTCACCATCACCGGCGTCGAGAGTGGCGTAACCGAGGTCGGAAGCGAGTACCTCAACTCGACGCCGCAGGGCGTGTATTACCTCGTGCATGTCGAAGTCACGAACACCGGAGATTCGGCAGAGTACTTCTCGAGCAGCAACCAGGTCCTCATCGACGACCAGGGTCGAGAACACGAAACCGATGGCTCCGCATCCCTCTACATCGAAGACAACGATGTGCTGTTCACCGATATCAACCCTGGCAACACCGCGGTTGGCACGCTGGTCTTTGATCTCCCCGCTGATGCCGCCCCGGTAGAGATCCACTTCGGCAGCGGTCTCTTCTCAGACGACGCCGTGGTGAGCCTCAGCGAATCCGCCTAATCGCGGACAGCGTCCAACTCGGGTCAGGCTACGGCCCGCGGCACACACCGATCGTGGAACCGCGGGCCGTACCCTAGCTCGTAAGAAGGAAGCGAGGCTGCTATGAATGCTGCACTTGACCGCGACCTCACGCACGAGTCGACAGAGCGTACGAAAGCTGCTCCGAGCATCCGCCTCGAATCGCGTTTCGCGAGCGCGCTGCCCGAGATGGCCGTCGCCTGGCAGGCCGAAGACGCTCCTGCACCCCAGCTGCTTGTGCTCAATGAAGAACTCGCCGTAGAGCTCGGGTTCGACGTGGAGTACCTTAAATCACCGGATGGGATTCGTTTCCTCACCGGACAAAATCTTCCGGCTGACGCCCGGCCAGTCGCCCAGGCCTACGCAGGGCATCAATTCGGTGGTTACTCGCCACGACTCGGCGACGGTCGGGCGCTGCTGCTGGGTGAAGTCATCGACTCGGCCGGTGAGCTTCGCGACATCCACCTCAAGGGTTCCGGGCCCACCCCGTTCTCACGCGGCGGCGACGGCTTCGCCGTGCTCGGGCCGATGCTGCGGGAATTCCTCGTGAGCGAGGCGATGCACGCGAGCGGCATCCCGAGCACACGAGCGCTCGCGGTAATACAAACCGGGCGCACCGTATACCGCGAGATGCCTGAAACTGGCGCGCTGCTTGTTCGTGTGGCGGCAAGCCACTTGCGTGTCGGCAGCTTCCAATACGCGAAAGCGACCGGCGATCAGGGAGTCTTGCGCCGTTTGGCCGACCACGCGATCGAACGCCATTACACCGAGGTCGCAAGCTCCGAGCATCCGTATCGAGAGTTTTTCGACCGGGTTGTATCGGCTCAGGCATCGCTGGTCGCGCAGTGGATGCTCACCGGGTTCGTGCATGGGGTCATGAACACCGACAACATGACTATTTCGGGCGAAACGATCGATTACGGCCCGTGCGCGTTCCTTGACGAGTTTGATCCGACCGCGGTGTTCAGCTCGATTGACCACGGTGGGCGCTACAAGTTCGGTAATCAACCCGTGGTGGCGGAATGGAACCTCGCCCGTTTTGCCGAAGCGCTCCTCCCACTTTTCGATGACGACCAGGCCACGGCGATCGAATTTGCGCAGGATGCGCTGGGCAAGTTCGCGGCGCAATACAGCGAGGCATGGGCGACCGGGATGCGTGGAAAGCTTGGTCTCGCGCACCACGAGGATGCCGAAGCCGTCGTGACGCTCGTGACGGAACTCTTCGACATTCTGAAGGTGGAGCGAGTGGACTACACCTCGCTCTTCCGCAACCTCGCCGACGCCGCGCGTGGCAATACGGTGCCGCTTCGCGTACAGATTCCGGATTCGAATCCGTTTGACGCATGGCTTGATCGTTGGAAGGCGATCGGTCCCGACGGTGCTGCGATGGATCGCGTCAATCCCGCATACATCCCAAGAAACCACCTCGTTGAAGAGGCATTGCAAGCCGCAGCTACTGGAAATATGGAACCCTTCGGTCAACTGCTCCAAGCTGTGACCGAACCGTTCACCACACGCGCCGATCGCGACCGGTTTGCGCTCCCCGCGCCTTCATCTTTCGGCCCGTACCGAACCTATTGCGGGACCTGACCTCGCCATTCATCCCGGTCAACGTCACTTAGAACTGGGGTTCATCGCCGATCGCTGAACGATACTCATCCACGGGCTCTACGACTTCAACAGCACCGTTGCCGAGGGCATGGGCGGTCGTCCACGGTTCGTCATATTCACGCACCGAGTGACCGTAGTCCCATTCCGACCTGTAGGGCCGAAGTGCCCCTGCGTAGCGAGATACCGAGGCGTAAACCCGCGATATCCAGGTATTCGCTTCGGCCTCGGCCGCCGCCACACTGATTACTGAGCCCGGACTCGTCAGGAGCTGTTCAACCCTTCGATCTCGAATTCGGTGTTGCAGATTCCTCGTTACGATTTCAACGCCAAGTCTCTCTCGTAGAACATCAGGCATGACCACTGCAGACAGTCCTACCGCGAAACCGATGTCTTCAAGGTCCTCTAATTCCAGCCCAGGGAGCCCAGTTTTCGCCGGCGGCCTCACGATCGGCGGCGGTGGCGGATCCGTTATCGTTGCGAGTTGCCAATCATAATTGGGGTCCTCGAGATGACCGCGCAACAGCGGGATCACCCGGTCTCGTGGCGCAGTTCGTTGCTCGATGGGTAAGAGCCGCCGCCACTTACTCATGATGCTGCTGGTCGTGCGCCCCGTGTACCGGGCAACCTCATCGATGTCGTTCGCACCTTCGCCAATTGCCGCAATAATGGCCCGATAGTCGCGGTCCTCCCAAGGCAACCCCGACCTCGATGCTCCCTCATTGTTGGTCATCAAATTCCCCTATCGCAATGCTGTCTTCCAAGGAACAACAGCATCCCAAGCGACCTCGGATACCGCTGGAGTTATCCACAGCACCCAAAATTGGGGACAACTATCGAGAGCTTTGGTTTAGCCCCGTACGGTGAGGTCGTAAATTTCTGCGCCTCGCTGCGAATGAGAACGGTTGGATTGGAGGTGCTTGCGTCCACCTCCAAACTGCGAGTCGTCAATTTGAGGCGATTCCAGTCGTCAATTTGGAGATTCTGGGCCGACTGACTAATCGAATTCTGGCGAGGTCGTCCGCGAGCGCTTGAGCTCGTAGAAGTACTCAAATGATCCGAGGGTGACGGCGGCGTCAAAGAGCTCTCCCGCTTTCTCACCCCGCGGGATGCGGGTCATGACAGGGCCAAAGAACGCGGTGCCGTTGAAAGCGACCACCGGGGTGCCGACTTCATCCCCAACTTTCGAGATGCCTTCTTGGTGCGAGGCACGCATCTTGTCATCGAGCGCGTCGGTCTTCGCGGCTTCAAGGATGCTTTCGTCGAGCGACAGTTCGGCGAGCGCCTCAGCGACGACCTGCTCGTAATTGTCATTACCGCCGTCGTGGATGCGCGTACCGAGTGCCGTGTAGAAATCGCCAACCTTGTCGTCACCGTAGCGGTCCTGTACCTGCGTGACAGCACGCGCTGGGAGCCATGCCCGATCCATCAGCTCTCGATAACCGGCGTCGAGTTCCCGGCCCTCATTGAGCACTGCGAGCGACATGATGTGCCACTTGATCGTGATGTCGCGTACGGTCTCAACTTCACGAATCCACCGCGAAGTAATCCACGCGAATGGGCAGATTGGGTCGAACCAGAAGTCAACGATTTCACGGGATGCGGGGGCAGTCTGCTCGGTCAAGGTGCTCCAATTCAGTGGTTGGGATCAGCGCGTCACGAATACGCGCTGTCGGGCAATACTCACGTACGTTGAGTCATAACCATGCCGGATGCGCACTTATTCCAGACTGGCGTTAGTCGCCCATCCACCAGGTATCGGCGTCGATAAGCCAGTGGCTGCGCAGCGTCAGCGCCCGCTCAAAGGCCGCGAGCAGACCAGCAACGGTGAGACAGGTGGCCAGCCACGGGGGAAGTTGGATTGGTGACTCAAACCTGCCAAATCGATCCGCGATCATCTCGATGCTCGTGATCCACTCGAGAATTTGCGGCGCCAAGACCGCGAGCCCGATCAAGAGCACGACAACCGCGAGAATGCCGATGGTGCGACTAAGTATCGGGTGGTTGCGACCGAATTGTGCGCGCCAGTGCTCGGCGGTACCGGGGGTCGGCACCAGCTGCCGCTCCTGTTTGCCGCGAATCAAGTGCACGCGGCGCATGCCGAAGGTCGAGTCTGCGACGTCAATTTCACCGTTGTATACCGGAAACCTGACTGGCAAGGTTGCCCGCAAGTGCTGTCGCCCATCGCGATAGAGCGCCGCACTCGTCTCCCAATCAAAAAAGTTCACATCCACGGCGTAGGTTCGCGGCAATTCACTGCCCGACTCGTCCGGCTCCATCAGCCGGATCGCGAATTGTGAGCGCCAAAGCGCATCCCATCCGCGTACGGGTTTGAGTGCGCTGCCGTCGCCGGGCTTGATCTTTGCTGCATTCTTATCGCGAGGCGTCATAGATCTCCGTCCGTGGCAGCATCCACGGTGTCACATTTTTCTCGAGAATGCGCGCTACAGCTGTCCACCTTAGAATCCGTGGTCGCGCAGCCAGCCGAGCAAGAAGTCAGACCGCTGTTCGCTGTGTTCATGAGTCCACGGGCCAAGTGCCACTTCGTCGACGACGAGGCCGTCGCGCAGGTAGACGACGCGATCGGCGCGTGCGGCGCAAGCCGGATCGTGAGTCACCATGACGACGGTCGTGCCGTCGCGGTGCACATCGACGAGCGCATTCATGACTTCTTCGGACGTGCTCGCGTTGAGCGCACCGGTTGGTTCGTCCGCGAAGAGCACTTTTGGTTCGGTGGCGAGGGCACGGCAAATGGATGCGCGTTGCAGCTGTCCACCGGAAACCTGCGTTACGCCGTGGTTCGCAATGTGGTCGATGCCGAAGCGCTTCAGCAGCGCATCCACTCGCGCCTCGACCTTCGCACGCTCGCGCGGCTGAGCCTTGAGCGCCGGCAGCAGGATGTTGTCGCGCACGTTGAGATTGTCGAGGAAGTACGCCTGTTGGAAGATGAATCCCATTTCTTCGAGTCGAACCTTGCTCATTTGCTTGTTATTGAAGCTCGTAAGGTCGCGGCCGTCCAATTTCACGGTGCCTTCAGTGGGACGGTCCATGCCGCTGATGCAGTACAGCAGCGTGGATTTTCCGGAACCGGAAGCACCCATTACCACGGTGAATTCACCCGGACGCACCTCGAGGTTGATTCCGTTCAGCACTTTGGCGGGTGGCGTGGTCGTGAAGAACGTCTTCTCAATGCCGTGGGCGGCGAGCACCGAACCTTGGGCGGCGCCTGTGCCTTGATTCGTAATAGTCATGAGCAATCAATCGCTTTCGTATTGGTTCGGCTGCGCAAGTTGTTAGGCGGGGCAAGCTCAACCCTTGAGCCAGGCCGAGGTGTCATTGCTACGCAATCGCAACGACACGATGTAGGCCGCGAGCGCGCCGGCAGCGATGAGCAGGACCGGGAAGAGCACGTGTACGAGGGCGTGGTTGGGGAAGAACTGCAGTTCGGTGATCCCGAAGCCAGTCAGTGACATTGCGCCACCCACCAGCGCTTCGCCCGCGGTCGCGGTGAGTAATAGCCCTGCGGCAACACCGGGTGCGACCATCAGGATGGTTTTGAACTGGGTCTGCCATGCGAGTTCCCCACCTGAAAACCCGAGTGAAGCGAGCACGCCGCTGCGCTGACGATCGCGAGAAAGTCGCATGGACAGGTACAGATACGTGATCAGTGCGGCGACTCCGAGTGTCAGCGCAAGCGAAATCCAGGCGGCCATCGAGAAGGCATTCACGACGTAGGAGAGTGTCTGCTGCGTGTAGGTCTCCATCGGGTAGACCTTCGCTGCGGGGTACGCCTCGGTGTATTCCTCGGTGATCGCACCCACGTCGAGGTTGTCGGCACCTGAGGCGTAGAGCACGTAGCCGTTCGCGTTCTCGGGGAAGTCGGCAGCAAGTTTGGCGGTGAGCCCGCCAGAGGTCACGTCTTGGTAGATCCCGCTCACCTCGAGGTCGAGCAGCTCTTCACCATCACGCAGTGTGATCGTGTCGCCGACACCCACCTGGAGATTTTCCGCATTGAGTGCAGAGAGCGCGATCTGCCCTTCTTCCGGAGCCGAGCCCGGTGCGAACGCAACCGTATTGCCGGAGTAATCGCCGACCTCAGTGCGGAAGATTTCCCATCCCGACTCGCCCTCGATTTCGTAGGCGACGTTTGCGTAGCTCGTGACTTCGCTGAAACGATCATCGGCTGCCAGCGCCGCTGCGACCTCGTCGTAGGTGGCCGCAACGTCCTCGGAATACTGCAGGTCGATTCGCATATCACTTTCCGGGGCACCGAGGTAGCTCACGAACTGTTGGCTTTGGAAAGTGTTGAGCAGGCTCATCGGCAAGGCCACGAGCACTGCCGCGAGCGCGAACACCACGGGGATCAAGACCCACTGGCCGAACCCGGTCCGCAAGTCGACTCGGGCAAGCTTCGCGTTCATGTTTCCGCCGCGATAGCCGCGGAATACCGACCGAATCACACCTCGACCGCTGCGCTTCGCCTTGCGAGCCGTTTGTTTCTCGGTCAGCGTGCTGCCGTGGACCAAAGCGCTGACCACTTCGATTCGGTCAACCGCGCGCAAGACACCCCATGCGATGCTGATGACGAGCACAAACACTGCGAGGAGCGCCGCTATCGGGGCAATGAAGGTTGCGGCCGTCACCGGGGCTTCCGCGAAGTTCGCTTGCACGCTCGAGGTGAGTGCGCGTGACGCGAAGATCGCGAGCACACCACCCACCGCGCACGCAAGCAGTGTCATCACCGTGTATTTCGATAGGTAGAGCCCGGAGATCGTACGACTCGGCAACCCGATCGCCTTCATTGCACCGATCTCTCGCACTTCATCCTGCAGGGTTCCGCGAATCACGAAGCGGACATTGAGCAGCGCAATCGCGATCAGCAGCACACTCACGAACATGAGTGCGATTGCGACCAGACCTTCACTGAAGACGTTGATGACGCGGATGATGTCGAAGGTCACGCCCTGCCCGTTCATCGGCAGTTGCTCATTCGCTTCATATGCGGTCTGCAATGCGCCGCCGAGTGCGGGGTCGGTCGTGAGATATTCAACGATGATTTCGGGGATGCCACCGCCACCCGCGGAGAGCCTGTCGAAGTCGGCTGCCGATACCAGGAATCGTGTCGCGGAAGACAGCGAGGATGCCATTTGCGCGTCGCGCACGAATCCTTCGACGGTGAGCGTGACGGTCTCGGCATCGGTTCGGATCGAGAGTTCGTCGCCCGCTTCCAACCCGAAGGTCTGCTGGTACGCGACGGGAACGTACACTTCGCCTTCCGCGGCCTGCGGGATGCTGTTGGTTTCGTCCAGCAGGAAGTCGAACTCTTCGTTTTGCACGACAAAGAGGTTGTCGATGAGGCTTTCCGAGAGGTCTCCGGTTTCGCCGGTCGCGGGGCGTTCCCACGAGAGGAAGGAGCTGTCGAAACCGATCATGTCCTCGATCAACCAGGACTCGATTTCGGGGTGCTCGGCGGCAAAGGCATCGAGCGCACCGGTGTCGTAGTCGCCCTTGTGCATCTGCAGGAAATGCGGCGGTTTCGCTTCTTCGAATAGTCCGTTCACTGCGCCCGAAAGGCGTTCCATCACCATGGCGCCGGTGGCCATGAGGAGCGCGCTCAGGACGAGCACTACGAATAGCGAAAGGTTGGCTCCCCAGTTTTTGCGGAGGTCATTGCGTGCGTACTTGAAGTTCATGTCCTCGCCCCGTGATCGTCTGACCTCAGACTGTCACCACAGTGCTTCGGGCGGGAGCCGGTAAGCCATCCGGTTTTCAGCGGTTTTCCGACGGGGTTTCCCCGCGACACGGATGCGTTTGGTCGCGTCACCAGGGAAGGTTGCCAGCAACTATCAGCGACTGCGGGTGGTTACTATTCGATCGCTGGCGCATAGTCGTGCGCATGAGTATCTTCGTGAACATTCCCGTGGCCGACGTTGAACGCTCGCGAGCGTTTTTCACCGCCATCGGGTGGACCATCAATAACAATTTCAGCGATGAAAATGCCATCAGTGTCGAGATCGCTGACGGTCAATACCTCATGGCACTGCAACGTGACTACTACCAGACCTTCATCGGCAGTAAGTCTGTCGGTGACCCGTCAACCCAGTCGCTCGCGCTCATTGCCTTCGATCTTCCTTCTCGGGATGCGGTGGATGCCTTCAATGAGGCGGTCCGCCAGGCAGGTGGGAAAGTTGGCGAGATCCAGGATCACGGCTTCATGTATGGCGGCCAGTTCGATGATCCGGACGGCAACCACTTTGAGCCGTTCTGGATGGATCCGGCCGCCGCAGAGAGCGGCCCGCCGGCCGAATAGACCAGCGGGCCGCGTCACAAGCGAACTCCGGATCACGGCGTGGTTGAACTTCAACAATTCGGTTGAGAGCCTGCTACCGAACCAGGACGGGCAGGCCTTCCCCTTCGAGTTGCTCTAGCGCAACCGCGCGTCCCGTCAGCAGCAAAAGTAATGCGGAGATCGGACCGCGGATCTCTGGCCCCTCCCCCACTTGCCAGTCGTAATCGGTCGCAACCAGACGCATCCTTTGTAGCGGAAAATTGCGGAACACCGCGGCGAGCCCTTTGCCCTGATAAGACCAGACTCGGTCGGCAGCCCAGCTTGCAGCTTTGCGATCCATCTTGAGCTCACGACCGAGCGGGATGGCAATGTCCTGGCTGTGAACGAGGATGTCCGTGAGTGTCTCGCGCGCGGTGAGACCAAAATTGTGTTTCCGAGACCCGACCATCGCCCGGATCGCCGGCGCGAAGGTCTCTTTCGGCAGGCGCGCCTGACGCTTCGTTGCCTTGCGAATCACCGTATTAAGGCCGCCAGGGTTGCGCGCGAACACGATCAAGAATTGCCAGAGACCCATCTGCTGCATCGTGAGATGCGCAGCAACCTCGCGAATGGTCCACTCGCTGCAGAGCGATGGCTGCGCCCAGTCCGCTTCGCGGAGCGTGTCGAGCAAATCAGCGGTACGAAGCCGCTGATCATCGATCGCGGCCCACAGTTCATCTTGGGTGAACGTTGGATTGTTCATGAGGCACCTCACCATGTTCTCGTCGTTGAGATTTGGTACGATATGCGAACTATTTTAGTTCGCTACTCGAACCACCTCAAGGGGTTGCATGGCCGATTCATCCAAGACTCAGGAAACCCGCGGACCCGCTGCGGCTCGAGAGTTCCCGACATCACTGCTGATGTTTATTGCTTTTCGTTCGGCTGAGAATCGAATCGTGGATGCAGTGAAGGGCGCGGGCTTTGACGTCACGCTCGCACAGAGTCGCCTGCTCGCGCGCATCGCTCCCGAGGGCACGCGCATTTCCGAGCTCGCGGAACAGGCACAGATCACGAAGCAAACGGCGACCGCACTTGTCGACCGACTGGAATCGGTGGGCTATGTCGAGCGTGTGCCAGATCCCGAGGATGGTCGAGCACGCGTGGTACGGCTCACCGATCGAGCACTCGCGGAGATCGCTCCAATCGCAATCGCTGAAGAGGAGCGCATTGAGGCAGAGTGGCGCGAGCACCTCGGCGAAGAAGAAATGCGAAGGCTCCGGTCCCTTCTCGAGCAGCTCCGGGAGATCACCGACCCGTACAAAAAGTAGCCCGGGCACCGGAGCGACCTATGCTGAGGCCATGACCCCGTCGCATCCGCTCGGTCACTCACCTCGCGAGGATGAGTCTTCCCGCCAGCACGATCTGCTGGCCACGCCACCCACGCGACCTCAAAGCATCCACTGGATCATCTTGGTGGCAGCAGGAGTTGTGGCAGCCATGCATGTCTGGAAGCTCCCCGGCGCGCTCGATGGCATCCGCGCTGACCTGGGGATGTCACTGGTCGCGGCCGGAGTGCTCCTCGGCATGGCGCAGATTGGCTCGATGGTGCTCGGACTGGTGGTGTCACTGTTCTCAGAGCTCATCGGGCTCCGTCGCACCTTACTCATTGGGTTGCTGCTACTCGGAATCGGTTCACTCGCAGGCGCATTTAGCTCGACCACAGCCTTCCTGATGGTGACACGAGGCCTCGAGGGCGTCGGATTCCTGATGGCGACCGTGGTCGCTCCCGCACTGATTCGACGCCATACCGTGACCTCAACCGCCAGCGTCGCCCTCGGTTGGTGGGGGTCGTTTCAGGGAATCGCTGCCTTCATCGCCATCCTCGTCTCAACGCTGCTACTCACCACAGTCAACTGGCAGGCCTGGTGGATCGTGATGGCCGGGATCACCTTCATCATGATTCCCGTTGTGCTCATGCTCGTGCCCACAGATCCCTCGACGCGGTCGACTGTGGGCGCAGATTCTTCCGCCAAGGACGGGACCGGCGCGCTCCGCCCCGCCGTGATTCGAATCGGTCGAACGCTGCGGACGCTGCCGCCCTGGGGCATCGCCCTGGTCTTCGCGTGCTACACGCTGCAGTGGGGTGCGATCATCGGCTTTCTCCCGACGATTTTCAGCTCCAGCGGTGTGGATGCGGTCACCGCCGGCATTGCGACGGCAATCGTTGCGGGGTTGAACGGTCTCGGAAACGTCCTCACAGGGCTGTTGCTCCAGCGCGGAATCTCGATGCGGTTGCTCGTGTTGTCCGCACTCGCGACGATGGCCGTGACTTCCGCGCTGTTCTTTGCGCTTGACTGGAACTCGGTACCAAACGGACTCATCTGGCAGATCGCGGTGGCAGCACTGTTCTCATTCGGCGGAGCGGCAGTACCGGCAAGCATGATGCGGCTTGCCGTCGACACGGCGCCTCCCGACGGCTCTCCAGCTGCCGTACTCGGACTCATGCAACACGTCTACAACGCCGCCAATTTTGTCGGGCCGATTTTACTCGCGGCGATAGCCGCCGCAGTGGGCGGCTGGCAGCTGTCGTGGATTGCCACGGCCTCGGCATCGGTGCTTGGGATCCTGCTCTCGCTGGCACTATTGCGCCGCAGGGTGCTCGCGTCGATGGGCTGATTCGCG
>NZ_JBQDBE010000007.1:93082-170558 GCF_052090685.1 Gulosibacter sp.
TCCCAAGCCGGCCTAGAGTTTCAAGGCTGATTCGCGTCCCAAGCCGGCCTAGAGTTTCAAGGCTGATTCGCGTCCCAAGCCGGCCTAGAGTCCGAGCGAGTCTTGCGTGGCTCGCAGGTGGTTGGCGGATGTATGGAGTTGCTCAAGTTCGTGTGCCGACAGCGGAGTGGTCGGCACCGGCACGGCACCGCTTGCCGACACGATGCTCGGTACCGACAGCGCGACTCCGCTGATGCCACGGAATTCATTCAGCACGGTGCTCACGGGAAGAATTGCACGCTCGTCACGGAGGATCGCTTCGATGATCCGAACGGAGGCGAGGCCGATCGCATAGTTGGTCGCGCCCTTACCTTCAATAACGTGATAGGCGGCGTTCCGAACCTGCTCGGCAATATCGTCGAGTTCTTCGTGTGGAAAATGCTCTGCGTGGTCCCAGTCTGCGAGAGGCGTCAGCCCGATCGTTGCGCTCGACCACAGCGGGAATTCGGTATCCCCATGTTCCCCGATGATGTGAGCGTGGACGCTCTGCCGCGATACGCCGAGTCGATTCGCCAGGAGCCATCGCAGCCGAGAAGTATCGAGCACCGTTCCGGAAGAAAACACTCGATGAGCTGGCAGCTGCGAGATCTGTTGGGCTGCAACCGTGAGCACGTCGCAAGGGTTCGTCACGAGGAGATAGATCGCATCCGGCGCGCGATCGATGAGTTGCGGCATCAAGCTGGACAGGATTTCTACGTTGGTGGCGGCAAGGTCAATGCGGGTCTGCCCGGGTTTCTGTTTCGCACCCGCGGTGATCACCACAATATTCGCGCCGGTGATGACGTCGAGGTCACTTCCGCCCTCGATGTCGCTGCTGCCAGTGAACTGACTGCCGTGCGCGAGATCGAGCACTTCGGCCCGCACTTTGGGCTCGTCGATGTCGTAGAGGGCTATTCGCCGTGCGACACCCCGAATCATTGCGGCGTAGGCGATGCTCGTGCCGACGCTGCCAGCCCCGACGATTGCAATTTTCGTGTTCTCCAAAGCGACCATGCCGCCATGGTGACAGGGCCGGATGCGGGAGCCCAGCGCATCCCACAATTTTGCCGAGCATTTCACCAGCAGTTCAGCTGGGTGTCACCGCGAGCCGCCGAATCACGCGGCCGTACCCTTCCGTTTCCAGGCCGGCGATCGTCACCGACATCTGCCATTGGCTCGGCGCATTCAGAGCTCACCACGCTGTCGGAGCGCACGTGCCAGCCGCAGCCCGCGCTGTGACTTTGGGAACCGTGTGATCATCGCGCGAAGTTCATCGGCAGCTGCGTCCGCACCGAAGGCCTCGGTGTCAGGCTCGAGTTTCATCCCTTCGGCGAGCTCGCCAAGGACGACTGGGTCGAACCCAAATTCATTGACGATGGCTGCAACCTGATCGACCGCATCCGGATTGTCCCCCGCGATGCCGATCGCCTTTCGGCCTGGGTCGCCCTCGGGCCGAGACTCTTCTTCGAGCTCCTCAAAACCCATGTGGTTGAGCGCTTTCACGACTTGGGAAAAAGGGAGGTAGTCACGCACGATCTCACTGCTCGAAATAAGCGGGTCGGTGAACTCTTTTCGGTCCCCGTCGGTGGTCCACCAGTAGTTCATCGCATCAATCACCAGTTTGCCGCCGAGCGACTCGGGGTCGATGGACTGATATTTGCCCAGCGGCAACGCGAGGATGACCACGTCCGCTCGCGAAGCCGCCTCCGATGCGGTGGTGGCGATGGCACCCTCAGCAACGTAACCGATGCCCGCCGCGATATGCTTCGGGTCGCCCGACGCCGCGATCCACACCTCGTAGCCCGCTGCCCTCGCGAGCTTGGCAAGCACTGCTCCGAGTCTGCCCGCACCGAGAATCCCGATCGCCGGCTTGTTGCGAACCATGGTCCTCCCTGCGCGGTCGAGTAGGTGGGCGAGGCTACCTCGAACCACTCACCCAAGAATGGCTCAGATTTCTGTCCGTGGCACGAACTCCGCGAACCGCTCGTAGTACGCATCCTGGAACGAGCGAAGCGTCTCCCGGAGAAATCCGGGCTCATTTTCATATTCGCGAAGCCCTCGGTAATAGAACTCTTTCTGCGCATCGAGCACGACGAAGGGCATGATTCCGTTTTGCAGGCACTGTTGAAACATCACGATCCTGCCGACGCGACCATTACCATCCTGGAAAGGATGAATCGATTCGAAACGGTGGTGGAAATCGGCAATGTCTGTGAAGGTCATTTCTCCCATGGTCGGTGCCTGCTCGAAAAGCTCTGCCATCGCCACATCCACCTCCTCTGGGGCGGTAGTGCGCTGCCCACCGACCTCATTCGGGACGCGTTTCCAGTCCCCAACCGCGAACCAATTGAGCCGGGACTGTGCGGTACCACGCTTCAAAATCCGGTGATACTCCCTGAGCCGATCTGTAGAAATCGGCTCGTCCATCGCATCCAGCATCGCGTCAAAGAGCTCGAAGCTATTCATCGTCTCGACGACGTCGTCCACGGGTACTGCTTCGCCACTAACGGTTCGAGTCTCGTAAATGTATCGAGTCTGCTCCTCGTCGAGCTGACTGCCTTCAATGCGGTTCGTGTTGTACGCCATCGCAATTTGCGTGAGGTGGTAAAGGCCGCCCTTCAGTCGAGCTGCTCGTTGCTCGCGGAGCGCCTCGATGAATCGCGTGGGATCGATGGGATATTCTTCGGCCACTTACGCATCCTCTTTCACGACTACTACTGGTCCACAGGGGTGAGTATAAGGGTGGGAAACAAAAAAGACCCCCGACCACTACCGCGAGTAATCGCAGCGTGACCGGGGGTTTATATCTGTAGCAGGAGAGGGGCTTGAACCCTCGACCTCACGATTATGAGTCGTGCGCTCTCACCAACTGAGCTACCCTGCCATGGGCTCAGCTACCGGTCTAGCAACTGATCGAGCCCCGAGCCAGGATTGAACTGGCGACCCCTTCCTTACCATGGAAGTGCTCTACCACTGAGCTATCGGGGCGTTTGGCCGGTAATTTTCGCGATTGTCTCGCGAACGGCACCAGGAGAGCTTAGCACTAAACCGGCCGGTTCATGCAACTCAGGTGACGATCTGTGTCAGTCGATTTCGCTGAACAGACTGTCGACGAATGCGTGGCTCTCTTCGAGGCCAAGCTTTTCATCGGTACCGAGCGCAACTGGTGCGCCAGTTGTGGTCGGAACCTCAACCTCAACGCCGGAGACGTTCAGCTTCGTGAGGAAGTAGATCGGGTCAACGTGCTTGCCGTTGATGTGGATCTCAAGGTGCAGGTGCGGTCCGGTCGAAACACCGGTGTTACCTACCTGGCCGAGTTCGTCGCCGACCGCAACTTCGTCACCGACGGCAACGGTGATGGTGTCGCTCTTTATGTGACCGTAGACCGTGGTTACGCGCTGTCCTTCAATGGTGTGCTCAACCTCGACGTAGACGCCCGTCGCCGAACCACCGGCGGCATCAATGTCAGTGACAACACCGTCGGCGATGGAACCGATCGGAGTACCGATACCGGGGGTGAAGTCAACGCCGCCGTGGAAGGAAGATGCGCCAGCAGTCGGTGCGACACGGAAGCCGTATGCACTACTGATCTGCACGCCCATCGGGAAGGGCCACTGGACATTCGCGGTGATGTCGTTCGTGTAGGCCTGGTTGTCAGGAAGCTCGACTCCGGTTGCGAGGTTGGCAGCCGCTGCCGAACCGATCGAAGTCACTGCGGTGATGTCGTCGGTGCGTGCACTTGCAGCGGCAACCGACGTGGTTGGCTCCACCGCGAGCGACTGCGTGCCAGCCTGTACCTCAGCCTCGGGCTGGATCTCGGATGCTTCCGATTCGCTTTGCGAACCGAAGAGCGAGAGACCAGCTGCGGAACCAGCGCCAAGGACAACGGTACCGGCGACGAGGCTGAGTGCCACCATGCCGCCGCTGACGCGACCGGCCGAGGATGCTGCACGGTTCGATCGCTTGATGCGACGGCCTTCTTCGCTCTTGCGATCCGAGCGGAACGTCTCCGGGATTTCAACTTCAGGTTCGTCGTGCGGAGCAGCGGGAACAATGTCAACCGCTTCTTCACGTGCGGCACGAACTTCGTCGAGCGAAACAACCGGCGCGAGCACGACTGGCTCGTGGGAAACGTCAAGCGTTTCGATGACTGCAGTGTCAACGGCCTCAGGCAGGAATTCTTCCTGCTTCTTCGACTCAGGCTTGATTTCGGTGACAGGGGCGATGCTCTCGGTCTTGGCAGTCTCTGCGGGAGCGAACAGTTCAGGATTCTGCGAGACCGCGATTTCGGCAGCGCGTGCGGATTCTGCTTCAAGCTTGGCCACTGCGGCGGCAGCGGCTGCGCGCTCGGCTTCACGACGCTCGCGACGCGACATGTATACGGGTTCCGCGGGTGCGGTCGGGGCCGCCTTCTCGGCGACAGGCGCAACTGGCTCGGCCTTTACCACAACAGGCGCCGGCTCCTTCGCCGGTGCTTCCGCAACAGCAGCGGTTTCCTCAACCGCCGGTGATTCCTCGACCGCCGGGGCCTCTACGACCGTGGCAGCAAGGGCTGCAGCGCGGGCCTTGGCAAGACGCTCTTCCGCGGCACGAGCTTCAGCAGCGCGTGCTTCCTGCAGTCGCGCGGCACGTCGACCAGAAACGACCGGTTTCTCAGCGACAGCGGGCCCCGCAACTGGAGCTTCAGCGTTACGTGCAGCCTGAGCCTTCTGCGCTTCGAGCTTCGCCAGTGCTGCGCGTCGCTCTTGTTCTCGCTCGAGCTCACGAAGCTCTCTACGAGTCAGCGAAGCAGCTGACTGCTCGGAGGGGGAGGTCATGCCGGAAAAACTCCTTGTGATGCGGGGGACTCAGCAAGTGTAACGAACATGTTACGAAAAAGCCAAGGTTTCATCACGATTTGGAATTTTTCCCTGATGAAAGCAACTTCTGCGGTGCGGCGTTTCGTAACAAGTCGATGAACGAAACGATCACATCAGGGTGACCAGCAATAAGGATACGCCGCCCTTCAGGTTCTGACAATTCCAACCCGCCGACGTGCGCGCCGGATTCTCGAGCAATCAGCGCTCCCGCCGCCCAATCCCACGGCTTGAGCCCAAACTCGTAATACACATCCTCTTGCCCGAGCGCGACGGCGCACAGATCGAGGGATGCCGCACCCACCCTCCGAAGATCGCGGACCTTATCCGCCATCCCTAGCCACGCTTCTGCTTGCAAGAGCCGCCTGGCGGCAGAATACGAGAACCCCGTACCTACCAGGGCTTGCGAGAGATCGCTCGGGCCAGCGCCGAGGCGAACGCGCTCCCCGTTCACAAACGCTCCCCCGCCACGCACCGCGCTATAGGTAATGCCGGTGTCGGGACTCAACACCGCGCCCGCGAGTGCCTCAAAGGCTGCAGGTTCAGCGGCTGGGTCACCGGTGACCGCCGCAATTGACACCGCGTAATTCGGTGAACCGTATAGATAGTTGACCGTCCCATCAATGGGATCAACCACCCAGGTGACCCCGGAGCGAGACACGAGCGCATCCGACTCCTCACCAAAAAAACCATCGTCAGGTCGGAGCGACGCGAGTCGATCGCGGATCAATTGCTCGGCTTCAATATCTGCCGCGGTCACGACATCGACGAGGCTGGATTTCGTTGCGGCGACTTCAACACCTTCGCGCCGGCGTCGAGAAACGAGTTCACCGGCTTCGGTCGCGAGGGTGATCGCGATCTCCAGCAGTTCTTCGGGGCGGATGGATGCGTCAGTATCGTTTGTGGTCACAGCCAGGGACCCTAGCAACCACCATGGCGAAGAAAGCGGCACCATCCACAGGGGTGTTCTGCCGCGCATTAAAAGGAACGAATGTGGATAACTCGGGTCACCAGCAAAGTCGAGGTGCGGCGTCCGCGGTTTTTGTGTAAGCTAACCCGGTGCACTTCGTGTGACGAGTGTGCGCCCGGCGGGTTGCCCGAGCGGCCAAAGGGATCTGACTGTAAATCAGACGGCTCAGCCTTCACAAGTTCGAATCTTGTACCCGCCACCGCGTTGAGACAACGCAACTAAGTTGAGGGGCCTGGCTCATAAGCCAGGCCCCTCAGTCGTTGTACCGCGCAGCGTCGGTTAAGCGCCAGCGTCGCTATACCGCACAGAGTCACGAGGTACTGCAGCTACCTTGTCTCCCATGACAAGCAAACGCGTACACGCGCTGGTCTCCGGTGTCGTCCAGGGTGTCGGCTACCGATGGTCCACGCAAAAGAAGGCGAATCGACTGGGTGTGACCGGATGGGTCCGCAACCTCCCCGACGGCCGCGTCGAATTCGAAGCGGAGGGCGGCGCCAAGGCAGTGGATGCGCTCCTCGCTTGGGCCGCGAAAGGTCCACGTGCAGCCCGAGTGGATCAGGTGACTTCCGAGGTGATCGACCTCACCGGCAGCACAGGCTTCGACATCACAACGGCATAGCGATCCCGCGCTGCACCTGGGTCTGACTCGTTAGCGGGCCGCGAGCGACCTTGGCTTGGCGACGGGGCCGGAGGCTAACACTGGGAAGATCGATGACCTTCAGCCGACACGTAAACTATTGCGCACTATTGGCATTTATGTCATATTGTGAGGACATTATCCCCGGCTGGCGCGTCGATGCGCCCTATGGCAAGGAAGCCCAATGGTTAATACAACCCCTTCAGGAGCAGCAGCGAGCGCAAAGGCGTTGCCGCCGCTCACCCCCGGGCCGCACCGTAAGCGACTCGGACTCATTTCCGTTATTGCAAGCTTTGGTGGCTTGCTCTTCGGTTATGACACCGGTGTCATCAACGGTGCGCTGCGCCCGATGGCCGCCGAACTCGGTCTCGAAGCCTTCACCGAGGGTGTCGTCACGAGTTCGCTCGTATTTGCCGCTGCGTTTGGCGCGATCATCTGCGGTCGACTTTCGGACGCAATCGGCCGTCGCACGACGATCATCTCGCTCGCCATCCTCTTCTTCGTCGGTACGCTTTTCGTCACCCTTACCCCGAACTTCGAGCTGCTCGTGGTCGGACGTGTGTTGCTCGGCCTCGCAGTCGGTGGGGCTTCTACCGTGGTGCCGGTCTTCTTGGCCGAACTCGCGCCGTTCGAGATTCGCGGTTCGCTCTCGGGCCGTAACGAAGTTGCCATCGTGATCGGTCAGCTCTCGGCATTCGTGATCAACGCGATCATCGGTAACGTCTTTGGCCACATCGATGGCGTCTGGCGAATCATGTTTGCCATCTGTGCGATCCCCGCAATCTGCCTCTTCTTCGGAATGCTCCGCATGCCTGAGTCGCCACGCTGGCTCATCGAGAAGGGCCGGAACGACGACGCCCTTGCCGTGCTCAAGACTGTGCGCTCGGAAGACCGCGCTATCGCCGAGCTCGAAGAAATCACCAAGGTCGCGAAAGAAGAGCAGACCGAACAGCAGATTGGCCTAAAGGCCGTGCTCACGAATAAGTGGCTCATCCGCATCCTGTTGGTGGGCATCGGCCTCGGTGTCGCCCAGCAGCTCACCGGTATTAACTCGATCATGTACTACGGCCAGACCGTGCTCGTCGAGTCCGGCTTCGAAGAAGGCGCGGCCCTCATTGCGAACATCGCCCCGGGCGTGATTGCCGTGATCGGTGGCCTCATCGCCCTTGCTTACATGGACCGTTTCGACCGCCGCAAGACCTTCATCATCGGTTACTCGCTCACGACCGTCTGCCACCTGCTCATCGGTATTTCGTCGATGGTGCTCGAGCCCGGCAACCCCCTGCGCCCCTGGATCATCCTGTTCCTCGTCGTGCTGTTCGTCGGTTCGATGCAGACCTTCCTAAACGTGGCAACCTGGGTCTACCTCTCCGAGGTCTTCCCGCTGCACATGCGCGGTCTCGGCACCGGCGTTTCGATCTTCTTCCTCTGGATCGCCAACGGCTTCCTGTCGCTGTACTTCCCCACCCTTGTGGAAGCAACCGGAATCACCGGCACCTTCTTCCTCTTTGCTGGCGTCGGGGTGCTCGCGTTGATCTTCATCATCACCAGCGTCCCCGAGACTCGCGGACGCACCCTCGAGGCGTTGGAGGAAGACGTCACGACCGGTGCGATCTACACCGCCCACAAGAAGAAGAAGTAGTTCCAGCAAGAGCGGAACGCCTGGCTGGAAAATGGTCACTCCTTGGTGCTAAATCGGAAAATACCAACAAGCAGTGACCACTCTGTGGAAGGCGTCGACTCACGCAATGTGGCTCCGTGCAATTTGTACGGAGCCACACTGCGTTTGCAGGCTAAAGGCCGGTTTCCAAGCAATGCCCTAGAGGAAAAGTACGAGGCTCACTGCCATGACCGCCATCCCCGCGATGAGGCCATAAATCGTGAGGTGGTGCTCGCCGAACTCGTGCGCTGCGGGCAGCAGCTCGTCGAGGGAGATGAAGACCATGATCCCAGCGATCGCCGCAAACACCACCCCGAACAGGGTGTCCGAAATAAATGGCATCAGGATGAGATAGCCAATAATCGCGCCAGCAGGTTCTGCGAGCCCCGACACCGCTGCAAGCCAAAAGCCTTTCGCTCGCGATCCCGTGGCCTGATAAATAGGGATAGAGACGGCGAGGCCCTCGGGGATGTTGTGAATTGCGATCGCGACGGCCACCGCAATCGCAATTTGTGGCTCCTGCAGGGCCGCGATAAACGTCGCAAACCCTTCGGGGAAGTTGTGCAATGCCAGCGCCAGCGCCGTCAACACTCCGGTGCGCATGAGTGCATGTCGTTTCGGGGGCTGGTCAATGGACTTCGGTTCGTGTGGATTCACCGCGGTTGGCACGAGCTTGTCGATCACTGCAATTACGAGAATGCCGCCGAAAAATGCCGCGAGCCCCGCCCAGTTCCCGGTCACTTCGCCGTATTCATCAACGAGCGAGGCGATCCCTTCGGGCAGCAATTCCATGAGCGAGACATAGATCATTACCCCGGCGGAGAACCCCAGCCCCACCGACAGCGTCTTCACCGACCTGCCTTTGCCCAGCACACCGATGGCGGCACCAATGGTGGTCGACAGGCCGGCACCTAGCGTCAGCAGAAATGCGAATACAACGTTGGACGTGTCAATTTCCATCGTTGCCCTCCATCGCATCCAGGTTCCGCTGCGCACTTAACACCAGTAACTCTAGATCCAGGCTGACCGGGAGAAAAACTACGGACGGCAACGTACCATTGGCCCATGGCTGATTCTTCATTTGACGTAGTGAGCAAGGTCGACCACCAGGAGGTCGCGAACGCGGTAAACCAGGCGACCAAGGAACTTTCGCAACGGTATGACTTCAAGGATGCTGCCGCATCCATCGACCTCAGCGAAACCCAGATTCTGATGAAGGCTGCGAGCGAAGAGCGCGTGAATGCGGTCCTCGATGTACTGCAGTCGAAGCTCATCCGCCGCGGTATTTCACTCAAGTCACTCGAGACCGGCGAGCCTTATGTCTCGGGCAAGGAGTATCGTCTCGAAGGCACCATTAAGGAAGGTATCGACCAGCCGAACGCCAAGAAGCTGTCGAAGCTGATCCGCGACGAGGGGCCGAAGTCCGTCAAATCGCAAATTCAGGGCGACGAACTTCGTGTGACCTCGAAGAGCCGCGACGACCTGCAGGCAACGATGCAGCTGCTGAAGGGATCCGACGTCGAACTCGATCTGCAGTTTGTGAACTTCCGCTAGCCAATAACACCGCCCGTGAACGCATCCACCCTCCTGCAGCACTCGTGATCGGGCCGTTCGGACTCCTCACAGACTCCCCCAGCATCGCGGTACTCGCGACGCTGTACATCGTGAATCTCGCGATTGTCGTCGTGACGCTGTTCACGATCGGCAATAATCGTCGTCCAACCACGGCGGTTGCCTGGCTGCTGGCGATCTCGCTCATCCCCTACGTCGGGCTGCTGCTCTTCTTGCTGTTCGGAACGAATCGACTTCCTGCGCATCGTCGCCGCAAGCAGGCCGAGTTCGACAAGATCATTCGGGATGCGACGGATGAGCTAGAGGACGAGCTCGGCCTCACGCCGGTGCCAAAAAATTACCTGCCGATCTCGAATCTGGCCCGGAAGCTCACGTCTATTCCGCACTTGCCCGGCAACCGCATCCAAATTCACCCGAACTACAACGAGACCATTGCCGAGATGGCCGCCGAGATCGACCGCGCACATTCATATGTGCACGTCACGTTCTACGCGATGGGGTACGACGACGTCACGCAAGGATTCTTCGACGCGCTCGAGCGCGCGGTGAAGCGCGGGGTGAAGGTGCGCGTGATGTACGACCAGGTCGGATCGTTCCGGTACCCCGGCTATGCCGAACTCAAGCGCCGCCTCGATGCGATCGGATGCGAGTGGCACCGACTGTATTCCATCTGGCCCTGGGAGGGTGGTTGGCAGCGCGTCGACCTGCGCAACCACCGCAAGCTGCTCGTCGTGGATGGGCTGGTCAGTTGGATCGGCTCCCAAAACCTCATCGAACGCGACTATCACCGGAAACCGAACCGCCGACATGGCCAGCAGCAGTGGCAGGACCTCATGGTTCGCGTCGCCGGCCCGATGGCGCTCGGTGTGGATGCGGTGTTCCGCTCGGACTGGTTTGTCGAGACAGGGCACCTTGCCGATGACGGGGCCGACCCGACCGCAGAGGATTTCGCGGATAACGACGCAGAGGATCGCGCGGCGGGTGAGGCCTTCTCGCTCTATGACTGCCAACTCGTGCCCTCGGGCCCCGGTTATGAGCACGAAAACAATCTGCGGATCTTCACGCAGCTGCTGTATCAGGCGCGAGAACGGGTGGTCATCGCATCCCCGTATTTCGCGCCCGATGACTCGATGCGATACGCGATCACGACGGCGGTGCAGCGCGGCATCGAGGTGCACCTGCATGTTTCAGAGCACGGTGATCAGTTCTTTACGCAGCACGCGCAGCAGTCCTATTACGAGGAGCTGCTGCGCGCCGGGGTGCGGATCTGGCTGTACCGATCACCGTACGTGTTGCACTCGAAGCACATCACGGTCGATGGTGAAGTCACGATGCTCGGTTCGAGCAATATGGACATGCGGTCCTTCACCCTCAACGCCGAGATCATGCTCATCGTTTACGGCAAGGAATTCGCCGACCGCATCTCGTGGGTCGAGCACTCCTATCGGGTGCACTCGCGCGAGCTCACGCTTGATGAATGGATGGCGCGGCCGCGTATGCACTTCGCGTTCGACGATCTGTGCCGATTGACTTCGGTGGTGCAGTAACTGGATGTGGTTAGCCGAACGGTTGCGTAGACCGGCGCACGATTAGCTCGAGTGGGATCGATTGGTGTTCGGATTCCACGCACCAGCACTCCCGGATGCCACACACCAACACACTTGAATACCACCCGTATCGCGGTTTACCACCTTCAGGAAAGTGGTGTCCCGCGTTTCGGGTGGTAATTGCGCTTTGGGGGCGTGTTCGCATGTGCCGCACTCCTCTCCAGGAAGGTGAGGCGCCCTCATCATCGACGACACCGCTTTCGCACACTTCGAGAGCTATATATATACTTGTATAGCAGCGGAAGGAATGAATAATGGCCACCAAACAGCTCAACATTCGGCTTGATGAAAAGCTCGATCAGCGCCTCGAAGCATTGGCGGCTCGGACTGGACGCAGCAAGGCCTTCTACGCGAGTGAGGCGATCGAAGCGTTTCTCGATGATTGGGAAGATTACTACCTCGCGAAAGATGCGCTCACTGAGTTTCGTGACTCGGACGAAACCGCCATCGATGTCGAAGACGTCGATTGGAACAAGCTCGGCGCATGACTTACCGAGTCCAGGTCACACCCAAGGCACTCAAACAGATCGCCCAACTTGATCGACCGGTCCAGCAACGGATCAAGCGATTTCTCCTCGAAGGAATTGATCGTGAAAACCCCAGAGCCTCAGGGCGCAGCCTTGTGGCGAGTCCTTATTGGAGGTACCGCGTCGGTGACTATCGCCTACTTGCTGCCATCGAAGACGACACACTGATCGTGCTCGTAGTCGCGGCGGAACATCGTCGCAGTGTGTATCGCGATATGTAATCGTTGCGGGCAGTTCACGTACATTCCCGCGAACTCGCCCTCGACGAGTGGATGGTGCGACGGCGAATGCACTTCGCGTTCGAAGCTCTGTGCCGGTTGAATTCGGTGGTGCGGTAACTGGATGCGGTCAGCCGAACGGTTGCGTAGACCGGCGCACGATTAGCTCGAGTGGGATCGATTGGTGGTCGGCTTCCACGCACCAGCCTCCCGGTTACCACGGGCCAACACAGCCGGATACCAGCCGCCAACACCGCCGGATACCACCCGTATCGCGGTTTACTACCTTCTGGAAAGTGGTAAACCGCGATACGGGTGGTATTGCGATTGGGGTGGAGGGCTCGTGCGGTGGCTGCCGCGCAGCTATCGCGCAGTTACCGCAGTTACCGCGCCCGCGGCAGCCGCCCCGGCCCCTACTCCCCGCGGGAAATGCGCAGCATGTCCTCGCGGTCGACGACCTTGACGCGCTCGCGCTCTTGCGGCTCGCCGAGCTCGACCTCGTGCGCATCCAGGTTGTGCCAGCCGTCGAGGTCGGTGTAGCGGACGTGGCGCTCATTGAGGAGCGACACGATCTCATCCTCGTCGGTAATCGACGGCTGCCACCAGTCCGCTTCGCTCGCAAGCAAGTGCTCGATGGTCTCTTTCGCATCCGACTTCGTGTGGCCGATGAGCCCGACAGGACCGCGCTTGATCCAACCGGTCGCGAACATCCCCGGCAGCGGCTCGCCGGATGCGCCGACTACGCGGCCGCCGAGATTTGGAATCACGCCGTGGGTCGGGTCGTATGGAATCTGCTCGAGCGGTGAACCGAAGTAGCCCACGGCCCGATAGATCTGCCCTATCTCATAGTCGCGCAGCTCTCCGGTCCCGCGAATACCGCTCTCACCATCCGGTTCGGTGCGCTCCACCCGGAATCCGGTCACGCGGCCCGAATTGTCGGTGAGCACCGAGTGCGGCTGTGACCAGAAGTGTAAGTGGATGCGCCGCGACGCTTCGCGGGGAGCGTCGTTCTGGCGCCACTTGCCAAAGATTCGGCTGATGACGAGCAGCTGCTTATTGCGCTTCGACTCTTCGTCGGCAGCAGGGTCGCGGTCGAAATCTTCCTCGTACATGATGAGGTCCGTGTCGGGCACTTCCCCGAGTTCGCGCAGTTCGAGCGGTGTGAACTTCACTTGCAGCGGTCCGCGGCGGCCAAACACGTGCACATCGGTGATCTTCGATGCGGCAAGACCGTCATACACGTTCGCCGGGATCTCCGTGGGCAGCATGTCATCCGCTTGCTTGGCAAGCACGCGCGCGACGTCGAGTGCGACGTTGCCGTTCCCGACTACCGCAACCTTTTCCTGGTCGAGTGTCCATTCCCGCGACACATCGGGGTGCCCGTCATACCAGTTGACGAAGTCGGCGGCGCCGAACGACCCCTCCGCGTCGATCCCAGGGATCTCGAGCGGCGCATCCTGCATCGCCCCGGTCGCGAAGATCACCGCGTGATAGCGCTCGCGCAGATCGTCGATCGTGATATCCGCGCCAAAGTCGACGTTCCCGAACACCCGGATGCCGCCGTTGTCGAGCACGTTCCGCAGCGCACTCACGACGCCCTTGATGCGGGGGTGGTCGGGGGCGACGCCGTAGCGCACCAGGCCGTAGGGTGCGGGCAAGCGATCAAACAGGTCGATCGAGACTTCGTGGCTGCCTTCGGCTTCCTTCCGCAAAATGTCCGAGGCGTAGATACCCGCCGGACCTGCTCCCACCACGGCAACACGAAGTTTCGACATAGTTCCTCCCAGTGTCCGGGCTTAACGCCCGGTGCTATCTCCCACCGCGTGCGACCTGAATCACACGCGTCTCCCTGCGCGGATGCGCTAAAAATCCCTGTTGATGAGCCGATCGGCGAACTCACGCAGTGCCGACTTCACAACTCCGCTCGGAAGCGGATCAAGTGCCTCGATCGCCTGCTGGACGTGTGATTCAGCGGCGTTCACGGTCTCCTGCGAGACCTCGTGCTCACGCAATTCCGCGATGATCGCATCCACTTCTGCAGAATCGCTGGATCCCGCAGCCTCTTCTCGCGCGAACGACTGATCCACACTGCCCGGTTGGGTTCCCGCCACTCGGGTACGGATGCGGTCAAGCAAGTCGGTGGCCTCAGCATCCCCCGCGAGCGCACGACGCTCGAGCAGCAACACCGGGAGCGTCTCGACGCCGGCGCGCAGGTCGGTGCCCGCGAGCTTGCCGGTCTTGTCGGAGCTCGGCGAGAGGTCGATGACGTCATCCACGATCTGGAATGCGACGCCGATCCCTTCCCCGAATTGCGAGAGTGCGGGACGGAATTCCTGCGGGGCGCCCGACAGCAGCACACCGTATTCGGCAGCCGCGCCGATCAGCGAACCGGTCTTATCGGCAAGCACCCGCAGGTAATGGTCGATGCGATTTTCGCCCTCGGCGGGCCCGATCGTCTCATGCATTTGGCCAAGAACCAGGCGTTCGAAGACCGTAGCCTGCATCCGAATCGCCTCATCGCCGAGGTACGAGAACATTTGCGAGGCGCGGGCGAAAAGGAGGTCCCCCGCGAGGATCGCCATTGAGTTGCTCCAGCGCAGGTGCGCAGCGGTAACGCCGCGGCGCAGGATCGCGTCATCCATGACATCGTCGTGGTAAAGGGACGCGAGATGCGTGATTTCCGTGGCCGCAGCCGCCGTCAGCACGCCTTCATTTTCCGAATCGGGACCGAGCTGTGCGCTCAGCAGCACGAGCATTGGGCGCAGCCGCTTCCCACCCGCCCCAAGCAGGTAGGAGGTCGTGACCTGCGCGACCTGGTCGGCATATTGCACTTGCTCACGCAACACGTCTTCGACGCGATCGAGCCCCGCATCGAGCGTCTTGCGAAGTTTGCGTTCCGCAGGTCCAGCGAAGAGGGTTTGGGCGAACGTCGACCCGACGTTGCCGTGCGAGGGCCTGCGCGTGGCAGAAGACGGGGCGGTCACTGAATCTCCTGGGATGAGGGTGCGTGCACGGTCGCGCTGCGCGGTTTGCGGCCGCGGTGCAGCGCGACAATGCCGTAGGTCAAGTTTCGGTAGGCGACCTGTTCATAACCGGCTTCTCGCAGCCAGCTTGCAAAGGTCGTTTGCGTCGGCCACGCCTGGATTGAGCTGAACAGGTACTCGTATGCCTCTGGGTCCGAGGATACTAGCTTCACAATCGACGGCATCGCCACGTTCATATAGGTGTCGTATCCCCATCCAACCAGGCCATTGGTGGGATGCGAAAATTCGCACACGAGGATGCGGCCGCCGGGCTTTGTGACGCGGTACATCTCCGCGAGTGCCTTCTTCGGTTCTTGCACGTTGCGGATGCCGAAGCTCACGGTCGTGACGTCGAAGATGTTGTCCTCGAAGGGCAAATCGGTGGCGTCGCCCTGTTGAAAGGTGATGTTCGGGTGATCACCATGACGCGCGATTGCCTCGGTGATCATCCCCTGCGAGAAATCGAGGCCGGTCACTTCGCTGCCGTGATCGGCGAGGATGCGCGAGACTGCGCCGGTACCGCAGGCCACGTCAAGCACTCGCTGGCCCGGGTGCGGATCGATTTCGCGCCGTGTTTTGAATCGCCAATAGGGAGTCGTGCCGACCGAGAGAACATCGTTCGTGAGGTCATAGTTGCGCGAAACGCGGTCGAACATGCTCGACACATCGGCGGGGCGCTTTTCGAGATCGGCTGAAGTCACGCCTTTCATCCTACTTGTCAACGAATGTGCTGTGCGTGCCCGGTGCCAGTGGGCGGTCGACGCGCTGCGAGTGCCCGATGCTGAATGCCAGCCGTCGTGCTGCGGCTGCCCGGTGTTGGTAGTCAGTCGACGCGCTGCGAGTCGGCGGAGGAGTACCCTGGTGGGCAGTGAATACCAACGTTCCAGGTTCTTCGTTTCCTCGGCTTCGTGCCCGCACCCGTCCGATCAGTGACCCGGGTGATCTGCTGCGCTTCGCCGACCCGCGCAACCCTGCGGTGTGGCTGCGCCGCGGCGATGGCATCGTGGGCGGCGGGAGCGTGTGGCGAGGCGAATTCTCTGGTGAGACGCGCATCCACGACGCCCGAAACGCGTGGCAGTCGATCCTCGCGCAGTCGCGGGTTGAGGATGCGGTTCGGGTTCCCGGATCGGGGCTGGTCGCTTTCGGTGCCTTCACCTTCGCGGCCTCCTCCGCGCATGCGAGTGTGCTGGAGATTCCGCAGTTCGTGATCGGCCGCGCCGAAGGCCGCGCCTTCGTCACTGAAATTTTTGAAACCGATTCGGTTGACTCTTCCGGCCCCGTGCCCACCGTCCCGGTCCGGCTCCCGCTCATCATTCCCGACGGTCCTGAGGCCGCGACGGACCTCACTCCCGGGGCAATGTCCGAGCAGCACCACCGCGAGGCGGTTGAATGCGCACTGACTCGCATCGAACAGGGCGAGTTCACGAAGATCGTGATCTCCCGCGACCAGCATGGCGATATCGGTGCGGATGCGGACCGGCGGCATATCGTCCGTCGTCTCGCCGAGGCCTACCCGGAGACGTGGACCTACGCCGTCGACGGACTCATTGGCGCGAGTCCGGAGATGCTCGTTCGGGTGCTCGGACGCTCGGTAACCGCGCGGGTGCTCGCCGGGACCCTGCCGCGTGGCATGGATGACGCATCCGATGCCGCCGCCAGGCGAGCGCTGGCCGACTCGGCGAAGAATCGCGCCGAACACAAGTTCGCGATCGACTCGGCAATCGAGTCGCTGCGCCGCCTCGACACGCACGATGACCCCGACACCGGGCTCACCGCATCCCCCGAGCCGTTCTTGCTCGGATTGCCGAATGTCTGGCATCTTGCCAGCGATATCCGCGGCACGTTGCCGAACGGGTCGAGCGTGCTCGATCTCGTCGAGGCGCTGCACCCAACGGCCGCGGTGGGCGGAACTCCGCGCAAGAAGGCCATTCCGGTGATTGACGAACTCGAGCCCTTTGATCGTCGCCGCTATGCCGGACCCGCGGGTTGGCTTTCCGCTTCGGGCGACGGCGAGTGGGTCGTCGCGCTTCGCGGCGCCGAGGTGGATGCGGATGGTACCGTCACGGCGTTTGCCGGCGGTGGCATCGTGGCTGGTTCCGACGCCGCCGACGAATTCGCCGAAACCTGGCCGAAGTTCCGCCCGATCACGGAGGCGCTTGCGCCGTGAGTAGTGGCGCGATGCGTTAGGCGGTTGGTGCGGCGCCATGGGTGCGCATTTTCGCGTGACCACGGCCGTCTGCTCGTCGCCACCGCCGTCTGCACGCCGCCACCGCCGTTTGCAGGCGTAATCATGGTTCGCAGCGCTAATCATGGGTGAAGTACGAACCATGATGGGCGCTACGAGCCATGATTGCAGCCGCTGAGGCCCGACGCCGCGACGATTGATGCGCTCCGGCACCATGGCGACTCGGACAGGTCATCCGCTGCGTTCGGATACGTGATCACTGCCGATTGCACGCCACCGCAGCGACTCGCACGCATAATCATGGTTCGCAGCGCTAATCATGGGTGAAGTACGAGCCATGCTGAGTGCTACGACCCATGGTTTCGGCAGCGACGGCACGGTGCCGAAGCAATGCCTCGTTGAGGTACAGCGTGACGGCAACGCGACGCTATGCGGCGCGGCGCGGCGCCGCGGCAAAACCATGCGTACCGCGCCGGCACCACCGCTATTCGCCGAGGATCTTCGCGGTGGACTGCTCGAGGCGCTCGCGCTCTTCGTCCTGGTCGAAGGTCACTTCGGGCCACTCGAGTTCCATATCGCGCAGCGTGCGCAACAGAATCGCCTTCACGGCAAGCCGCGAGTACCACTTCTTATTCGCCGGGATCACCCACCAGGGCGCGTTCGGCATCGAGGTGCGCTCGAGCGCGATTTGGTACGCCTCTGCGTATTCGTCCCAGAGCTCGCGTTCATCAATGTCACCGGTGTTGTACTTCCAGTGCTTGTCCGGTCTCTCGATGCGTTCAAGGAGGCGCTCTTCTTGTTCTTCCGGACCGACATGAAGCATGAACTTCAGCACCTTCGTGCCCGAGTCAACGAGTCGTTGCTCGAAATCGATGATCGCGCCATAGCGTCGCTCGATCTCCTCGGGCGGCGCAAACTCGCGTACCCGCTGAATCAACACATCCTCGTAGTGCGAGCGGTCAAAGATGCCGATGAACCCGGGTTTCGGTGCGTGCGGCTCTACTCGCCAGAGGAAGTCGTGCTCCAGCTCTTCCTTCGTGGGCGATTTGAAGGACTTGATCGCAAGCCCCTGCGGATCTACCGACCCGAAAACGCGACGGATGATGCCGCCCTTGCCGGACGCATCCATACCCTGTAAGACCACGAGCACGCTCGGGGCGTCGGGCAGATCGGCGCGGGCACGCGCATACATGCGTTCCTGCAGATCGGCGAGTTCTTCATCACGTTCGAGGAAGAGTTCGGCTGCGAGTTCTTTGGCGTCTCCGTTGGCGCCTTCGAATCCCGGCGTTGAATTCGGGTCAATGTCGGCGAGTTTGAACCCGGGCCCGACGAGCAGTTGCTCCCGCGCGACCGAGGAACTGACTCTCACTTTGTTCTTTCCCATGCGACAAAAGCGTAGCGGCGGCGGCCTGGCACTGGGCCGACAGCGGATGCGGTTGGGGCCAAGACGACAGCCGCCGCAAAGGCATCGGCGGCACTGGCGACTGACACCGACAGCGGCTTTGACGGCCTTGGCGCCCGGAAGCGACAGCCGTGCAGCCCCGCGCCTCAGCGCGAAAGCGGCACTTCGATCACGAGGCGCAGCTCGGTGTGATCGGTGAGGGCCTCCTCAAGCTTGCCACGAGTATCCGCCCGCCGATACGCCCACCCGTAGGCCTCCGCGATCGCCTGAATATTCGCGCTTGCGGGGGTGTACTGCACGCGATCAAAGGCCGCCCGATCGGCGCTAGCAGCGACCTCGAGCGAATCAAAGATCGTCCCGCCGCCGTCGTTCCCGACAATGATCTGCACGCGCGGCGCATCCTCACCACCCTGCCGAACAAGCAGCGAACTCGCATCGTGGAGGAAGGCGAGGTCGCCGATAAGCAGCCGCGTCTGTCCGGTCCGGGATGCGGGATCATCCCCATGCTGACTCGCGTGCGCGATGCCGAGCGCCGAGGCGATCGAACCGTCGATGCCGGAGAGCCCACGGTTGGCGTGCACGTGGATGCGTTTGCCCGGCACTCGCGCGTCGACATCGCGAATGAGTCGGGATGCGGCGAGCACCAGCCGGTCGTGCGGCCACGTGAGGCGCCAAATGCTGTCGGCAAGCATCTGCCGCGTCACCGGCTCACGCGAGACGGCGAGCTCTTCTCTGCCGAATCGGGCACGCTCACGGAAATCCTGGCTGCGGGAGGCCGCCACATTGGGGGCATCCGGGTCAGAGTCGCGCTCAAGCAAGAGCGTATGGTCGGCGTTAGTCCAGTCGTCGAGCCACTGCTTCGCCTCTTTGCGCAAGAGGTACTGCTCGTCGGCATTCGAGTGGGTAGTCGAGCCAAAAGCGAGGATGCGAACCTCATCCACCGCTTCAACATTCGCGCTGGGCCGATAGACGGGCACCGCGGGGTCGTCAACCACAATGACGCGCAGCCCTTCGCGTGCGAGCAGTTGCGGCACCTGACGGCTCAGGGTTGGATGCCCGACTACGATGACGAGTTCGATCGAGTCGCGGAGTGCCTTGATTGGCGTGTTCTCGCCGAGCAGATCGCGGTAGGTCGCGATGGCGTTGCGACCGAATCGCGAGCCGCTCGACACTTCCGCAACGAGCGGCCAGCCGCCCTTGCGAGCGAGTTGTTCGCCGAGCTTTCCGGCACGGTCACCCGCGATGACAAGGGCCCGCTGCCATTCGGCGGGGTCGAGATCGATGCGACGACGAGCACCCTCGTCGACGTTCTGCGCGGTCCCGGAACTCTCCGGCCAGGTGCCGTATTCGCCGAGCCGCTCATTGCGGTCGGTTGCTGCTGCCCGCTGCTGGGCGGTTGCGCCGGCATCCTGCTCGGCCCCGCGATCCCCGCGCGGCTTCGCGTGCGCGGCGAGGTCCTGCTCGATCGCGGCGGCAAGGTCGGCGGGGAGGCCCTTCCCCGGCATCCCGGCCCGGATGCGTCGGTCACCGACGTCTCCCGGCCATGCAGCCGCGCTCTGCTCGCTCACCGTTTCGGCGCCAGCATCCGCGGCGGACTCTGCGAGTCGGATCGTGACGCGTTCCGAGAGGTCGGGGACTTCATCCGAGAGTGGCTCGCGGAAGGCGAGGTTGAAATGCCAGGCCGTGCGCGCATCCGCTATCGCCGCGCCGACTTCGCGCGACAAGAAAATGGCTTCCATGCCCTCGGGAGCGGGCAGCGACACGCACGGCACGAGCGCCCCGAATAGGCCGGGTTGCTGCGTGGTTTGGTTGGCGCCGGTCCCGACGAGCTCCGCGGGGCGATCGGCGGTGAGCGCGATCAGGGGAATGCCCGCGTGGTGTGCTTCGAGCATGGCGGGGTGAAGGTTCGCCACCGCCGTGCCCGAGGTGGTGATGACCGGCACCGGGCGCGCCGATTCTCGCGCAATGCCGAGCGCAAAGAACCCTGCCGACCGTTCATCGAGGCGCACGTGGAGTCGGATCGACCCGATTCGCTCGAGTTCCGCGGCAACAAGCGCCAGCGCCTGCGAGCGCGAGCCGGGGCACACGACGATGTCCTGCACGCCGCGGTTTACGGCCGTGGCCAGGAGTTCAATCGCAACACCGAGGGCGGGCGAGCCGTCAGGCTCCGCGCTCACTGTCGTCGGCCCTCATCGTCGCCGTTCGTTTCGTCCTCGGTTTCCGCTTCCGGCTTGCCGCGGTCGATCGTGTCGATATTGCTGTCGTCACCGCGATCATCACCGTCATCGGAGTCATCCCCGGCGTCTTTCGGCGCGTGGTCTTCGGGAACGATGATCGGATTCGTACCGGTGTGGTTTGAGGGGTGATTGCGCATCGTTGATTGTCGGTCACGCTCAATCTCTTCGTCGAGCAGACGCATCTGCTCTTCGAGTTCCGCGATGCGGGCGTCGTGTTCGCTGTCGCTCTTGCGATCAGCAATAAAGTTCAGGTCGTCCGGTGGCGCCTGGGGCTGCTGTCGGCCACCGAGCCCTTCGCCGCTGCCCTTGCCGATGAACATCCACAAAAGGGGACCGATTACCGGAATAAGCAGGATCACGACGAGCCAGATCGGCTTCTGCATAACTTTCGTGCGCTTGGCATCAAACATCGCGCAATCCACCACCGCGTAGATGGTGAGCGCGACGGCTACAACGATGCCGATAATCAATGCACGTGACATAGGTCCCGAGTCTAGTCATTCCCACCTGACCGCGCCCGTTAGTGGACTTTCGTAGACTGGAGGGATGAAAACTTCCCGTGCCTGGACCGTCTACATTCTTGTTCGCGTGCTGGCGTTTATCGTGCCCTTCGGCATCATCATGCTCGTGCTGCCGACCTGGCAGTGGAACTGGCTCGTGGGAGTGATTGTCGGGGCGATTGTGAGCCTCACAATTTCGCAGATTTTCTTGTACCGCGAGCAGATCGAGATCGGCGGCGCAATCCAGGAACGCGCGGAAGCGCGGAAGGCGCGCGCGAATGAGCGTCGCCCGATCGATATCGAGGAAGACGCGGATATTGATGCGCAGTCGCCGGACGCGACTGAAGAGGATGCGGATGACTCCTCCGCATCCGACTCCCCCGAGAAGCCCTAGCTCAGACCGCTACACGAACGCCGGGAACCACAACCCGAAGGCCATGAGCAGAGCCCAAATCAGGGCACCGATAGACACGAGTTTGAGCGCAAGAATGAGGTCCTTCGCGACTTCTGAAGTGCAGGTGATGATCACTGATGGCACGACGAGCAGCAGCGCAAACAGCGCAAAGAATGCGTTCGGGTACAGCAGCCCGTAGATCAGGGTGATCACAAACGGCAGCAGCGCAAACGCCGCGAAGAAGATTCGTGAACCACGAAGGCTGAGTCGGGTTGCGAGTGTGCGCTTGCCGGCGAGGGTGTCGGTGTCGCGGTCACGAATGTTGTTCACCATGAGCACCGCGCAAGAGAAAAGTCCGGCGGCGACCGCGAGCAACCACGCGCTTTGCGGCACGGTCAGGATCTGCACGTAGACGGTACCGAGCGTCGCGACCAGACCGAAGAAGATGAAGACGAACACCTCGCCCAGCCCCGCGTATCCGTACGGCCGCTTGCCGCCGGTGTAGAACCACGCCGCGAGAATCGCGACCGCGCCAACGGCCAGCAGCCACCACTGCTGCGTGACGATCGTGAGCGCGAGGCCGGCGGCCGCCGCGATCCCGAAGAACACAAACGCGACGTTGCGGACCACCTTCGGGTTCACCCGTCCCGAGCCGGTGAGCCGTGGCGGGCCGACGCGGTAGTCGTCGGTGCCGCGGATGCCGTCAGAGTAGTCGTTCGAGAAGTTCACCCCGATCTGGAGCGCGAGCGCCACCACGAGCGCGCCGAGCGCTCGGAGCCAGTGGAACTCCCCCGGTACTGCGGCGACCGCCGAGGCGGTTCCGAGCACGATCGGCACGATCGCCAGCGGCAGTGTTCGCAGGCGCGCGCCCTCGATCCAGTCACCGACCGTCGGTTTGGATGCTGCCTTGCCGCGCTGACGAGGTTTCTGGGTGGGGTTATTCGACTTCTGTTTGGCCACGATGGAGATTGTAGGCGTCTTGGGCGGGTGACCTCAGCCTGAGGTTGCTTTGGATTGGCTACACACCTGGATATCCGTAGCGTTGACAGAACGCACCCCATCCCGCCAAAGGACACCGACGATGACCACGAACACCCCAAACGGCACAAGCGAGCTCTTGGCGAGCATCCCCGACCACGAGGGGTTCGGTGATGCCTCACTCATCCGCCAGGGCGCGGGCGTCATCAATCTGGGCGGCGGGAATCCGGACGTCGATCTCCTCCCCACGCACCTGTTCAAGCGGGCCGCGGCGGAACTCTTCGAGGATCCAGCCAACACCGCCACGGCCCTGAAATACTCGAACGCGGCCGGCCTCGATTCGCTCCGCGAGGCGATCGGCGCGCGTGAAGGGATCGATCCTGAGCGCGTGCTCGTGACCACCGGCGGCGCGAATGGCACCGCGCTGACGGCACTCGCGCTCTTCAACGACGGCGATACGGTCGCGGTGGATGCGCCGGTCTATCCGCTGTTTCTTCGCAACCTCGACCTGGTGCGCGTCAAGATCGTCTCGGTGCCGGTGGATGCGGCGGGGCTCGACACGGATGCGCTCGAGGCGCAATTGCGGTCCGGGCTGCGCCCGAAAGCGGTGTTTACGGTGCCGACCTTCCACAATCCGACCGGCGCAACGCTCTCCCCCGAGCGAGAACGCAAGCTGGTCGAATTAGCGGAGCACTACGGATTCACCGTCATTGCTGACGATCCCTACCGCGAACTGTCGTTTTCTGGTGAGCGGCCTCGGCCTCGACCCGCGCTCATCGATACCGATCGCACGGTGCTCATCAATTCTTTCTCGAAAACGCTCGGGCCGGGCACGCGGCTCGGCTGGCTGGGTCTTCCCGAGGGTCATACCGCCTCGTACGCACGGCTCCGGAACCGTCTGGATGGTCACAGCAGCGGTCTCGTGCAGGAACTCGTGCGTCGCATCATCACCGACCCCGGTTACACCGAGTCGAATATCGCCGCCGGCGCGCGGTATCAGCAGAAGGCGCAAACGCTGCAGGATGCCCTGCGCGAACAGTTTGGCGAGCGCATCCAATGGGTGGAGCCGCACGGTGGCTTTTTCCTCTGGGCCTGGCTCGAGGATGACCTTGATTTTGAGGCACTCTTTCAGGCTGCCCAGCGTGCCGATCTCAGTTATCAGCGGGGCGACTGGTTTGCGGCGTCGCCTGACCAGGTGCCCCGATTGGCCAACACGTTCCGCCTCTCGTTCTGTGAGCTCGACGAGGCGGCCCTTCGTGAAGGTGCCGCTCGCCTCGGTGCCGCGTGGCGTGAGGTTCGTTAGGGCCGTTCCGCAACAAGCCGCGTGATTGCCACGCGGTCGGGCTTGCCGCTTGCGAGTCGCGGTAGTTCTTCGAGACGGATGCACCGGGTCGTCCTGGCAGCGGACCCCAGTCCGGCTGTCGCGTCACGCAGGGTGGCGAGGTCGGCGGCTTCGGCTTCGCCTTCGGTTTCGGTTTCGGTTCCAGTGTCGGCCGCGGCTTCATCCGTGGCTGCCCCAGCGTCAGTACCAGCGCCAGTCCCGGTACCAGCGCCAGGCCCAGTGCCAGCGCCACCCGCCACCGCGATTGCCACGGACTGTCCCCATTCCTCGCTCGGCACCGCAACGGCCACCGCGGTCTCAAACCCCGGGATGCGCTGGACGATTCGCTCCACCTCATCGAGGTTCACTTTGATGCCGCCCGAGATGATGACGTTGTCCATCCGTCCGGTCACCGAAATGCGCTGCGTAGGCACTTGTCCGCGCGCAGTTTCCGGGTCGTACGCTGGATCCACCGTCCCGGCGTCACTCGTGCGGTACCAGTGTTGGCCGTCCGCGTCGACGAACGTGGCTGCGTTCCGCTCAGGGTCATCGAGATATCCTGCTGCGAGCATCGGTCCAGCGAGCCAAATCTCACCGTCTTCCAGTCGAGCGGAAACACCGCGCAAGGGTACGCCGTTGTAGACGCAGCCGCCGGCAGTTTCGCTGGAACCGTAGGTCATGACGATCGGCCAGCCGTATTCGCGCGCAGTCTTGACAATATGTGCCGGCACGGACTGCCCGCCCACGAGGATTCCGTCGAATCGTCCCATGCGCGCCGAAATACGTTCGCGCTCCACGAAGGAAAATTCCTCGCTCGTGACCGATTCAACGAGCCGATGCAGTTGCACCGGCACGAGCGAGACGTATCGTCGCTCGCCGTCGAGCTTCGCGGCAAGCTCTTCGAAGTACAGCACGTCAAAGTGCTCAGCGGTGTAGACGAGCGGTCGCGTGCCCGCCTGCAGGGAGCGTGCAAGCACCTGCAGCCCGGCCACGTAGTGCGCCGGTAGGCACAGCAGCCACTGCCGAGTAGGGAAGGCCTCATCAACATTGATGCCGCGGTCGGCCGCGAGCGCATCGAGTCGCTCATAGGTGGCGGAGGCGGATGCCCGCAGCGCCCGCGCGGTGAGCATCACGCGCTTCGGCTTTGCAGTCGAACCGCTCGTTTCGATGACGGCAACGACGTCCTCCGGGGCATCCGCGGGCAGCTGTGGCAGTGGGATGTGCTGGACAGCGATCTCGTCAGGCACCGGTAAAATCGCGGGTCCCGCTCCGATCATCGCGTCGTCGAGTGCACGCATGACTGCGAGCGGGTCGTCCGCGGAGACGGTAATCAGTTCTCGAACCATGGTGATCGCCTCGTCTTGTGGTGGTGTTAGTAGTGCCAGGGGAAGGCGGACCAGTCCGGATCGCGTTTCTCGAGAAACGCATCCTTCCCTTCAACTGCCTCGTCGCTGGCGTAAGCGAGGCGGGTTGCCTCACCGGCAAAGATCTGTTGGCCGACCAAGCCATCGTCGACCGCGTTGAATGCGTACTTGAGCATCCGAATGGCGGTGGGTGATTTGGTGAGGATGGTCTCGGCCATCCTCAACCCCTCTGCTTCGAGTTCCGCGTGCGGTACGACGCGGTTGACGGCACCCATTTCGTAGGCACGTTGCGCGTCATAGGTTTCGGCGAGGAAGAAGGTTTCACGGGCGAATTTTTGGCCGACCTGCTTCGCAAAATATGCGGAACCGTAACCGGCGTCGAAGGAGCCGACGTCCGCATCCGTCTGCTTGAACTGTGCGTGTTCTTTCGACGCGACCGAAAGATCGGTCACAACGTAGAGTGAGTGTCCGCCACCGGCGGCCCAACCGTTTACGAGCGAGATCACGACTTTGGGCATGAAGCGGATGAGTCGCTGCACCTCGAGGATGTGGAGTCTGCCCGAGCGTGCCGGATCGACGGTTTCGGCGGTCTCGCCTTCGGCGTATTGGTAGCCGTCGCGACCGCGGATGCGCTGGTCACCTCCCGAGCAGAAGGAGTGTCCGCCGTCCTTGGGGCTTGGTCCGTTGCCGGTGAGCAGCACGACGCCGACCTTGGAGTTTTGACGTGCGTTATCGAGCGCCTGGTAGAGCTCGTCCACGGTTTGCGGCCGGAAAGCGTTCCGCACCTCGGGACGGTCGAAGGCGACGCGCGCAATTCGGCCAGAGGTGTCGAGGTGGTAGGTGATGTCTTCGAAGTCGAACCCTTCGACTTCGCGCCAGCGCGAGGGGTCGAAGATATCGGAAACGGTGTCGTGGCTCATGTGCCTACGGTATCGCGTTGCCGCCGCAGATTCGTGGCGCTGAAGCTACCAGTTGATGGGTGCGTCGGGCAGTGTGCCGCCGTTGGCGAAGAATTGGATGATCGTGTTGCCGACGAGCCAGGCTGGCGGTGCACCGACAATGAAGGCACAAATGAAGGCGAAGATTCCGGTTCCTCGGCCCGACTTGAACACGATGGCGTAGAGGGCTGCCGCGATGCTTATGAACCCGAGGATGCCGGCGATCGTGATCCACATCTGCAGCTCAAATTGCCGCGCAATACCGAAGAAGTTGAAGAGGTACAGCCCCACCATGATGTCTGCAACGAGGGTGAGTACCGCGCCGAAAAATGCCCAGTGTCCTACCTTCCAGCGGAATGGGCTGAGCATCTGCTCGGCCCACGGCACTGGGATATCGCTGGCGTGACGATACTGGGGCGCCGTGGAGGTTTCCTCTATGCGAGCGGTCGACATCTGACGTTTGGATCCTTTTATGTTCTCGAGCGCAGCGTTGCTGCAATTCCGCCAGTCTAGTCACGCGCATCCGAGCTTGTCTTGCTTGCTTGACCAGTTGATTTTATGGATTTGGTATCAGAACAGTGGATTGTTCGTAGAGTTCGAAGGTGAGACTGGTCGAGGTGGCCATCACGTAGCCGGTGACGGGGATGCTCGTCCCGGCGATAAAGACCGTTGCGGAGTACGAGACGACGGCGGTCACGGTCACTTCGCCGCGTTCGGTGTAGCGGTGGCTCGTCGCGGTGTCGGAGAGTTCGGGGAGTCCCTGTGCGGCCCAGCTTGAGCCGAGCGAGTTGGTCGACCAGCTGTTGCCATCGCCGAAGTCCCAACGGACGCTTTGCGGTCGGAACTGCACCTGCACGGGGTGGCCGAGCAGCGTGCCGTTCACGCGGTGTGTGGATGCATCGACCCAGAAATTGACCGGTTGGCCGAGTAGGCCCCAGCCGTTCGGTTCCATGTTGAGTGTCGGTGTCTGCGGAACAATGTTGAGGATGTCGTTGACGGAAAATGACGTCGGGAGCGTCGGTCCGGACGACGCTGAGGGTGAGGATGGATCGCCGGGGCGGAAGAGATATCCCTGACACCGGTCGGATGCGGTTTCGGCTACGTTCGCGCATTCTTCGCGCCCTGCGCTGCCTCCGCCGCCGCCCGAGTTGGAACCCGAGTTGCTGCCGCCGCCGTTGTTCGAGGATGGTGAATTGTACGACTCGTTGTACTCGACTGAGACGGAGGATCCGTCGTTGTGGGTGCAAGCTCCAAACCAGCTGCTCCCGCCGTCACAGGTGTCTCCATTGGCGCTGGCTATGTTTGGAGTTGCGACCAAAAAGCATCCCGCACAGATTAGAGCTAGCAAAATTCGGATTGCGTCCACGAGTCACTCCGGTCGATTTTGTAGACGCCACCAATTGAGGCCACTCTCACGTAAATGGCATCCATGAGCCCAGTACGGTCCGGACCAACTTGCTCACCGTTTTGGTCAAGCGTCGCAGACTGCGAAAGGTCTATGCAAAGAAGGACATCAATTTGACTTGTTTTGTTCTCCACTAGTTCGCTCTTGGTTACGGGAATCTGACCTTCTGTCGAGAAAATTCCCGATTGAGCCTGCTCCAATGCTTCGCTGTTTGCCTCTCCCATGTTGCTAGTCGTGATTGCTTCTAAAGCATCGAAGTTCTCACCTTGCGTATCGATGAGCTCACCACTAATAGCCAAGTACTCCTCATACGTCTCCACAGCCACCGCGAGCGCTTCATCGTCGCTCAGCTCCGGTGCAGCAGTCGATTCGGCAACCTCGGTTTCAGGCGCGGTCACCTGTTCCGCATTCGCCACGGTTTCGCTCGGAGCCGGTTCACCTGCAGCACATCCGGCAAGCAGCGCAACAACAATTCCAGCGGCAGCCACAGGCCCGCTGAACGCACGGTGAACTACGCCATCCGCTTGGCCGCGCAACCGCGCTCCCAGATCAATCTTTCGCACTCCGTCAGCCCCGTGCATCCTGCCCCTTTCAGCGCGGTCGAGCGCGACGCACCTAACAGAACCGATGCATCCGACGCTGAGCGACCGACTCCACGAACATAATCGACCGGCACCAAGAAGCGAATGAGTTATCCACAGCGCACGATCTACTCAGAACCTGAGCCAAGATCAGACGCACTCAAGGGCGTCCGGCATGATTGAAATCATGCTTCCAACGTTGTCGGACCTGCTCGAGCGCACGCGTATCGTGTCGTTGCCGCTCAACACGAAGTTCCGCGGCGTTACCGAACGCGAGGCGGCGATCATCGAAGGCACCGAAGCCTGGACCGAGTTCTCGCCCTTCCTCGAATACGAGCCCGATGAGGCAGTCACTTGGCTCGCGGCCGCTATCGAGTACGGCTTCGATCCTTGGCTCGAGCGACGTGCAACTGGCAGCGTCGCGGTGAACGCAACGGTGCCGGCGGTCGCTCCCGAGGCGGTCCCGGGCGTGCTCGCGCGCTTCGATGGCTGCCGAACCGTGAAGATCAAGGTTGCGGAACGCGGTCAGACGCTTCGCGAGGACCTCGAGCGCATCCAGGCGGTCAAGGCTACGCTCCCCGAAGCCGCGCTTCGAATCGACGCCAATGGCGGCTGGCGCGTTGACGAAGCGGAGACCGCGCTGCGAGAAATCCACGCGAAAGGCATCCTCCTCGAATACGCAGAACAGCCCGTGGCCACGGTCCCCGAACTCGCTGAGCTGCGGCAGCGCATCCGTGACCTGGGTACGCCGATCGCGGCCGATGAGTCGGTCAGGAAGGCCTCCGACCCCGCCGCGGTCGCGAAGGCTGGTGCAGCCGACCACGTCATCGTGAAGGCACAACCGCTCGGCGGCATCCGAAAGGCCACGCAGGTGGTTCAGGATGCTGGGCTGACCGCGACGGTGTCGAGCGCGCTCGACACTTCGGTGGGGATTGTGATGGGAGCGCAGCTGGCGGCGCGGCTGCCGGAGCCACACTTCGCGGCCGGTCTCGGCACGGTTTCACTCTTCGCGGCCGATGTCCTCCAGACGCCGCGGAGACCGGTGCACGGCGAGATTTCGCTCGCCCCCGCGCTCCCCCGTGAGTCGCTGCTGCTTGAGCATCGAGCATCCGGAAAACGCGAGAACTGGTGGCATGAACGCATCCGCGCCTGCTACGAGATTCTCGTGGCGCGCGCGGATGCGTAAATCAGGTCAGTGAGCTCGGCTACATGCCCGAATAGGCGTGCAGGCCTTCGAAGAAGACGTTGACGATACCGAAGTTGAAGATGACGGTGAGGAAGCCGACGATCGATAGCCAGGCCGAGGGCGCCCCGCGCCAGCCGCGCGTGCCGCGAGCGTGCAGGTATCCGGCGTAGACCACCCAAATAATGAAGGTCCAGACTTCCTTGGTGTCCCAACCCCAGTAGCGGCCCCAGGCCCGTTCTGCCCAGATTGCACCGGCGACGAGCGTGAAGGTCCAGAAAATGAAGCCGATGACGTTGACGCGGAACGCAAGGTCTTCGAGGCGTTCGGAGCTGGGCATCGCGGAGAGCATTCCGCGCTTGCTCGCGGCCCCCGCACGGATCCTCTTCTCGCGGCGTTCCTGCACGAGTTGCAGCACCGAAAGGCCAAAACCAAGCGCGAGGAAGCCAGTTCCGAGCGAGGCCACAAAGACGTGGATCACCAGCCACCACGATTGCAGCGCGGGCTGCAGCGGCACCACGTCCACGTAGAAGCTGATCGTGGCGACACCGAGCGTGAGCGTCACAAAGCCGGTAATGAACGTACCGAGAAAGCGCAGGTCCTGCCAGAACTGCACGGCGAGGAACACCGCGACAATGAGCAGTCCCGAGGTCAGCGAGTACTCGAACATATTCGACCACGGGACTCGCTCCCCAGCGATACCGCGCAGGACCGTCGCCACGAGGTGCGCGACGAAGGCCAGCACAGTGAGCATCATCGCGATCGGCAAGAAGATCGTGTTGCGTCGGTCACGCCAGCGCACATCGCCCTTATTCGATGCACCAATCGTGCTGGAGGCAGCGCTCGCGCCGATAATGCCGGCGTCCGCAGCAGTTCCTGAGGATGCGGCGGTGACGGTATCCGAGGATTCGTCGAGTTCGGTGCCACCCGCGGAGGCTTCGGTGGCCGCCGCAGCGCCAACCAGCTGTCGTGAGCGCGACGTGGCGCCCGCCGCCGATTTCTTGGCGGCAGCATCCTTCTTTTGCGAGCCACGACCCGCAAGGTCGAGCGTGAAGGCCACAAACGCTACCGCGTAGATCACGATCGCGATATAGAGCGCTGTGTTCGACCAGTTCGAAAGCGTTTCGGTCAATTCCCTGTCTTTCCGTTTCCGGCCTTAGCCGGTGCTGTCCTCAAAGATACGAGCTTTCCGGTCTGGATGTCGACTATTTCGTTGACCGCGCGGGCAAGCTGCGGGTCTTCACCGCGCGCGAGACCGGCGAATTCGAGGAGGAGTCCGTCCGCATTGCGCGTGACCTTGATCCACACGCGGCGACGCGGCACCAGCAGCGAAGTGACGAGGCCGCCGATGGCGAGGAAGACGAAGGTAGCGACCGGTACGCGTGTGTAGTCGCGATGCACGTCGAAGGATGCGTACCGCGGGATTTCTTCATCGAGCGTCATTGTGCCCAGGCCGTTCGGGAGCTCCACGGTGTCGCCTGGTCGCAGTTCCAGTGCCGCCACGTCGGTGTCGCCACCGGCGATCTGCTCGAGTCCGGTGGTATCGAGGCTGTATACCGAGACTGGCATACCCGAATCGAGCCCGAGATCCCCCGTGTACACATTGAAGGTGAGGACCGGATCCAGCAGGTCTTGGTGACTCGAGGTCAACGCTCCTGAGGACAGCTCCATGGCTGTCGGATAGAAGAAGCCGAGGAATCCGACCTGCTCGTCGAGCCCATCCGGAACTTTCACGACACCGGTTGAGGTGAGGAAGGAGTCCTGCGGAATGAACGCAACCGAATCCCGAAAGACCTCGTTCCCCTCCGCGTCCCTGACCGTGATGGTCGGCGCATAGCCGTTCGCGAGCAGGTAGGTGTCGGCGCCGTCGAGCCGCAGCGGGTCATTCACCCGCACCGTATCTTCGGTCGGTTCTTCGCCGGGCCGCTGCACCGTGACGTGCGCGGTGTAGTCGAGCGGGATGCCGATCGCGTTGGGATTCTCTGTCTCATAGGTGACGTCGAGGTCATTGAGCTGCAGCGAAAACGGCGAGAGCTGATCGGGCGAGAAAAAGCGGCCGGGGTTGAAGGATGAATAGCTCACCAGGCCGTTGACGAAGGTCTGGCCTTCGACCAGCACGCGTTGGCCGTGCCAGCTGAATCCAGAAAGGAAGCCCACCGACAGAATCACGCCGAGCATTGCGATGTGAAAAATCAGGTTGCCGGTTTCTCGCACATAGCCGCGCTCCGCGGAGACGGAGAGCCCGCGCTTGCCCGAGTCATAGATTTCGGTGCGGTAGCGGCTCGACTTGAGCGTGCCGCGGGCGCTGTCGATGATCTCGCCTTCGCGACCGACCCATTGTTCGTCGAGCTGCAGTTTCGCGTAGGCATCGAGCCGCGACAGTCGTGCCGGGGTGCGCGGTGGCTTGGAACGCAGCGCCTTGAGGTGGTGGCTCGTTCGAGGCAGGATGCAGCCCACGAGTGAGACGAACAGGAGGATGTAGATCGACGAGAACCACCAGGTCGAGTAGACGTCGAACATGCCCCAGTCATCGAGCATCGGCGCGGTGTCGGGGTTCTCGTTGAAGTACACCGTGACCCCGTTGGGGTCGCTCGAGCGCTGCGGATAGAGCGATCCGGGTACTGCGGCAAGCGCGAGCATCAGCAACAGGATGATCGCGGTGCGCATGCTCGTCAGCCATGCCCAAAGCCCCCGCAGCGCGGTCACTACGGGGCTGGTTTTGCCGGATTTCGGGCGGGCATCGCGGGATTCGAAGCCTTCTTTACCCGCGTCAATGTGATCAGATGGGCGCGACATAGCCGGGAAGTATTGCTCCGATATAGGACACGAACTGCTGCCAAATGCCGAACACCATCAGCAGTCCGATGAGAACGATGATGCCGCCGCCGATGAGGTTGATCGTGCGGATATGTCGCTTAAGCCAGCCGACCCAGCGAGTCGCCGCATTCCAGCCCACGGCAGCAATGATGAAGGGGATGCCGAGGCCGAGGCAGTAGACGAAGGCGAGCAGGGCGCCGCGGCCGGGGGATGCGGCGTCAAAGGACAGGGTCTGGATTGCGACGAGCGTCGGGCCGAGGCACGGCGCCCAGCCGAGCGCGAAAATCGCACCGAGAATTGGCGCACCTACGAGCCCCGCCGGGGCATTCTTGAACTTAATGGTGCGTTGCCAGGGACCGGCCATGCCAATGAACACGAGACCCATCAGGATCACGAGGACGCCGAGAATCCGGATGATTGGGTCCTGATAGCGCATGAAGAATACGCCGAGCTGGCCGAATACGGCGCCCGTTAAGACGTAAATCACCGAGAAGCCGAGCACGAACAGCGTGGCGCCGATCGCGACGCGGCTGCGTGCAGGGGATTTGATTGCGGTGGCGGTTGCCGCGCCTGCGCTCGTTGCCGAGGCCGAGCCGCCACTGGTGTTCGAGCCTGTGCCCGCGGCATCGGATGCATCCTGGCCGCCGGTCGCACCCGCTTTGCTTTTCGGCTCCGGCGGTGCCGAAACTGCCCCGAGCATCCCGACGTAGCCGGGAATCACGGGGAGCACGCAGGGGGACGCGAAGGAGACAAACCCGGCGAGGAGCGCGAGCGGCAACGCCACGAGCAGCTGCCCGCTCATGATCGTTTCGCCCGGGCCCGCGGCAAGCGTGGTGCCCGCCGAGGCGGCGAGCTCGATAATCACTGTGCCTGCTCTTCGAGCACCGTGTCGATCATTTCGCTGAGCACCGAGGGATCAGCGACACCGCGAATCACCGACGCCACCGAACCGTTCTTATCGATCACGAGCGTTGACGGGATCGCTTGCGGCGGCACGTTGTCAGAGAAGGCGAGTCGAACGGATGCGGTTTCGACGTCAAGGATGGAGGGGTAGGTGATCCCAAATTCCTCGTTGAAGGATGTCGCGGTGGGAGCCTGATCGTAGACGTTGACGCCGATGAAGTTCACACCCGCATCGGCATAGTCCTGATTGACCTGCTCGAGGTCGGGCGCCTCAATGCGGCACGGCGGGCAGGCGGCGTACCAAAAGTTCATGACGACCACTTCGCCCTCGTAGTCCGCACTGCCGACGGTGTCGCCCGATTCCACGGTGCCCTCATAGGAGACCGGCTGCGCGCGCTCCGCTTGCGGATATACCTCCCACGAGCCGTCACCGGCGACGTAGCCCTGCTCCGCATCCGCCGCGTACTGTTCGGCAAAGGTGTCGTTGGCGCAGCCGGAGAGGGTGAAGGCCGCTGCGGCACTCAAGGCAATGGCGAGGCCACGTCGATAACGGCGAATTCGGTTGGTCACACGGCTCCCTGATCGGTCGCTGAAGCGAGTTCACTTGCTGCCGGTTCGCGGTATCCGGCTTCGGTGAATCCGGTTGCGGGATGGTATTCGAGCACCGTAATACTCGAAAGGGAGCATCGGCGCTTGGACGGGTTGTGTGCCAGCGGTTGATGGGTAACCGCGCGATGCACCATCCAGATCGGCAGCTGATGAGACACAACGATAACATCTGCCGCTGCATACGGGTCCGTCTCGTCAATCGTTCGTGGGTCTGATTTCGCGGCGAGCGCATGTTCGAGCAAGGAATCGCGCATCCGGTCGCGAACCTCGGTAAAGGGCTCGCCCCAGCTGGGCAGCCACGGTCGCGTCAAAAGCGGCCAACTACGCGGCTTGAGTAGCGTCGAATCGCGGCCGCGCATCCGTTGGCCTTCAAAACTGTTCCAGGGCTCCACCACGCGGTCATCAATAATCGGTTCCAAGCCGAGCGCTTCCGCGATCGGTTCTGCCGACTCCCGGGTACGTTGCAGCGGCGACACCACGAGGCGCACTGCTGGCACCTCCCGCGCCTGCAGATCATCGGCAGCAAGCTGCGCCATCCGTCGGCCCTTGTCGCTGAGCCCGAAGTTTGGGAGGCGACCGTAAAGCACACCGTCGGGGTTAAATACTTCACCATGGCGAACAAGATGGATGCGCTGCGCCTTCATACTGCAAGTCTACGGTCGTCCACCGACACTGCGACATCGCGCGCACGATCGCTTGCGAGACCCAGACGCGCGTTCGTCGCGCACGCACGGCCTTGGCACCCATCTCGCGCGGTGTCGCTTGCTGGCGCTAAGGTGGACGGGTGACTGAACGTACCCTCATTAATGCACTCGCCGCTCTCGAAGACGGTCCCGTCAAAATCCAGGGCTGGGTAGACACCGTCCGTGACCAAAAGAAAGTGCAGTTCGTCGTGCTTCGCGATGAGACTGGCGCTTGCCAGATTGTGAATCCGCGCAGTGAGGGTCGCGAAACGATCAGCGATCAGATTTCAAATCTTGCTCAGGGCACGATGCTCACCGTCGAGGGTGACCTTAAGAAGGATGAGCGGGTCAAGCTCGGCGGGCTCGAGGTTAAGGTTTCGTCGATCACGGTGGAGTCGGAAGCTGACCCGGAGACTCCGATTGCGGATGACTCATCCATCGATAAGCGTCTCGACTGGCGCTTCCTCGACCTGCGCACCGAGCGCAACAACGTGATGTTCCGCGCGCAGACCACGATGACGCACGCGATGCGCAACTACTGGTACGACCGCGACTACATCGAGATTTTCACGCCGAAGTTCATGGCCACCGCGTCGGAATCGAACGCGGAGCTCTTCAAGGTCGAATACTTCGACGGCGTCGCCTACCTCGCGCAGTCGCCGCAGTTCTTCAAGCAGATGGCGCAGTCGGCTGGCTTCGGCGCCGCGTTCGAGATCGGTCCCGCATTCCGTGCCGACCCTTCGTTCACCTCGCGCCACGCGACCGAGTTCACTTCGGTGGATGCAGAGCTGTCATGGATCGAGTCGCACGCCGATGTCATGGACATGCAGGAAGAACTCATCCGCACCGCACTCACCGCAGTGAAGGAGCGCCACGGTGACGCGATCAAGGCGCAGTTTGATGTCGAGATCAATCTGCCCGAGAACCCGTTCCCGCGCGTCCCTCTTCTTGAGGCGCGCGAGATCGTGGAGTCGCGCGGCCACAAGTTCGAACGCCAGGACCTCGACATGGACCCTGAAGGCGAGCGCGAGATTGGCCGCTGGGCACTCGAAGAGCACGGCAGCGAGTTCGTGTTCCTCACCGACTACCCCGCATCGATTCGCCCGTTCTACCACATGCGTCACGAGAACGACGCGACGCTCACAAAGTCATACGACCTCGTGTGGAACGGCGTCGAGATCTCGACCGGCGCGCAGCGTGAGCACCGCATTGACCCCCTTATCGCGCAGATTGCCGACAAGGGCATGGATGCGAAGTCGCTCGACTTCTACCTCGACTTCTTCCGCTACGGTGCTCCCCCGCACGGTGGCTTCGGCATGGGGCTGTCGCGCATGCTGATGCTGATGCTGCACCAGCCGAACCTGCGCGAGGTGACCTACCTCTTCCGCGGGCCGAACCGCCTGCAGCCGTAGGTTTTCGACTGCAGTTATTGCCTGAGCGGCGCGTGTATCACTTCGGTGGTGCACGCGCCGCTTCAGGCCTTCCTGCGTCGCTTTAGCAGCGCTGAAATCACTTCAGCGGCCACTGCATCGCTCGAACCGTACCTGCAAAATCCCTAGTGGGGTCCAGGACAGAGCGATGGCGCCTTATTGGGGCACATGGCATCGGCTGAGACCCCAATCGGGATTTGCGAACGCAGAATGTCAGCGACGCGCTGTTCTGCACTGCGAGTCACAATGAAATCGCGTCCGCGAGCGCGGCTTCAGAAATCGGCTGCCTCAGTAGCTGCGCCGGGAAGATGTCGATGTCGTCGCGTCCGTACAAGATGCGCGTCTCCTCCATGAGGCCGGATGCTCGCATAAGTATGTTGCCATCGGCCGGGTCCATTTCCACGAGGATGTCGATGTCGCTGTTCACCTGCGCGGTACCTTTGGCGACTGAACCGAAGAGCCTGGGGTTAGTTGCCGAGTACTTTGCCAACAGCTCCTGGAACTCGGTGCGACGCGCATCCAACAGCTCGCGGAGAGCGAGTGTCTCGGGTGTGGCATCGATCGTGGACATGGTTTAAGTCTACCGAGAGCCTGATTAGACGCGAAGGGCTCATCTCCTACGAGAATTGGATCTCCCTATTGGGGCGTAGAAACACGCGATGGCATCTTGTTGGGGCACATGGCGCCGACTGAGACCCCAATCGGGACGTTACGCGCTGCTACACGACCGCCGGCAACGCCACCGAGATCACCAACGCAATAATCACGGTGTTGAAGATGTAGCCGAGCACATTGTGGGCCAGCGCAGCCCGGCGCACCGACGTCGTGCGCAACGCAGCGTTCCCGAAGCCGTACGCGGTGGACATTTGCACTGAGAGCATGCCGAAGTCCGTGAGTTTCAGCGGGTCGATGTTGTCTGGGAAGGAGATCGCGTCGCTGATTGCCCACTCGCGCAGATAGCGCACGGCAAACCCAAGGATGATCAACAACCACGACCCGACCACTGCGCCAAGAGTGCCCAATGTCGCAACCGGCGCATCCCGAATTCCCGGGCCGACCAACAGCAGTACAACGGTCGCGAGCGACAGCATGCCCGCTCCGATCGCGACCCTGACCTCATCCAGACCATATCGCTTAATGCGCTGCGCTTCGGCATGAGATCTCGGCGCGGAAGCTCGAGCGACAAACGCGAGTTCCTTGCCGCTGAGACCGCGGAACGCGTACGCGGTGAGTGCGAAGTACAGCACCGAGTTCAACAGGAGCATGAGCCCGTACAGAATGATGAGCTGCACTGCCATCTGCTGAAACAGTGTCCGCCAGCCCGTGATTGCATCCGCATCGGTGATGATCCCGGTGACCAAAGCAATCACCGCGAGCGCCGGGACGCTCGCGATCCACTGCCGCGGTTCTTCGCGCGCGAGCCACCGCGGTTTGAGCGCCTGGTGGCTCCCCGCACGCTCGTTCGCTGGGTTTCGTGTCTCGGATGCGGTGGTCACTTTTCGAGGGTACCGAAGCGTTCGTGTGCGTCGATACGGTGCTTGCGGTGGATCCTGCGATCAGCCGCCAGCACCGCCTCGAATCCGTCAGGCTCGAATGACGCTACGGGCCATTGCGGCGACTTGCTCATGCGGGAGACGCCCCCAGCCATTGCGAGTCGATCCCGCAAGAATCTTCAGTGCGTCGAGCGTGGGGCTCATTGGGTGAGGAGGAGCGTGGCGGTCACGGCCATCACGCCAGCCAAGATCGAACATGAAGCCGCTAATGGTCCCGTTCCAGAATTTTACGGGGCAGTCACTTCCGACTACGGCGAGAGCAGTCCAGCCCAGGTGCCGGTCCACTTGTGACTTGCCGAGCGGGAGGCGCCCGAGGATATGGCGCAAGAGCGCTTGTGGATCGTCCGCGCACCGCTTGGCTGCCTGCGTCGGGGAGATTCGGCCTTTGCGTACCGAGACGAGACCCAGGGCACGCGCAGTGTCGCGCAGATCGGCCACTGGCGGCGTCATATCTTCGCGATTCGCCTTGCCGATCCACCACTCGATGATCCCTGCGCGCTTCGCGATCTGCTCGACATCCGCTGGCTTCAAATAGCCTGCCTGGGTGAGGTTCGCCCCGTCCCCGATCACCTCGAGGAGCATACGGAAGGGCTCAGTTGCTTCGGCAGCGGCCGCCGCGCTGACCTCAGTGGTGCCATGGGATTCGGGCCGTGCGAGCATCTCCCAAAGACTCCGCCCGCTTTGACTGCGCTCGAACTCGAGCAGTTCCGCAAGCTCCGCAGTGACTGGCGGCGGGTCCGCGATAGCCAATGCAATGTCCCGGTTCGTCGATTCAACGTCGAAGACATCCGGGTGCCACTTGTCGCCCAGCCACACGAGACCGATCTCCGTGTTCTCGAATACTCGTGGGAGCAACTTCTCGTCGTAGTCGCCGCGAACCCACGCAGCGAGCTCCGCGTAGCCTCCGGTACCGCCGCAGTCTTCCGGTGGGCACGCGAGTTTTCCGTCCACGCATCGCGGTACTTCTGGTGGATCAGCGAGCACCTTCTCGACGCGCAACTCGTGCTCCCACCCGTCGCCAAAGTCATAGTCGTACCAGAGTCGGTCCCCCTTGGCCTCGAAGACCTGGTCGAGTCGCACATCGTCTTCGAGGATGCCCTGGTCACCTTCCTCAAGGTCGAAGCGGGTGAGAAAGACGGGCGGAGGATTGCGATCATTAGTCGTCCGGAAGGTGTGCAAATGGCTGCCCGTCCACCCCATCGCCGCCTGGACCACGTCATGCAGGCGATTGAGCATGATGTCGCCCGGAACTTCGAGGCGTCGCCACACCGGAGGCTTCACGTCGAGCAGGTCAAGCCGAATTGCGAACCCGCGCACCGCATCCGGAATCGGCAACAGCTCCGGCTCAGGCAGCGGCTCCATCCCAAACATGCCGAAGCCACCAGCGGGCGGCCCGCCGATCGGCTGCCCAAATGCGCCGACAGAAACGTTCTCGCCGCCATGGTGAGAACTGAACGGATCGAATCCACTTGGAGTCATCTGCGTCCTCTCGCCGCTGCACGATTCGTGCCTGCCAACATACGGCAATGAGGCTGAGTCCAACTACAGATCCGCAAACAGCAGAGCGGGCCGTTCCATCCGGTCGGTGACGTACGTCAAGAATGCACTCGCTGCATCCCCGTCGCAGACGCGGTGGTCGAATACGAAACTCACCGTCATCACGGTGCGTACCGCAAGTTCGCCGGCAACGACCCACGGGCGTTCCTTGAGCCGCCCAATTCCGAGCATCGCCGCTTGGGGCAAATTGATGATCGGGCTCGAACCGTCGACACCAAATCCGCCGTAGTTATTCAGCGTGAACGTGCCGCCCTGCAGCTGGCTCGGCGAGAACTTCCCGCGCGGCGCCTCCGCGACGAGTTCACCGATACCGTCGCGCAGTTCGCGCAGCGTCATCGCGCTCGCGCCGTGGACCACCGGAACCGACAGTCCACGCGGTGTCTGCGCCGCGATTCCGAGATTGACTGTGCCATGTTCGACGATCTCGTTCGCGTCCTTGTCGAAGGATGCATTGAGCCGCGGATGCTGCTGCAGCCCCGCCACGACAATCCGCGCGATAAGCGTCGTGAGACTGAAGCGCTCATCAGTGCTTTCTTGGAGCTGCTTCCGCAGTTCGAGCAGCGGCGTCACGTCGGCGTCGAGCCAGATGGTCGCCTTCGGCACGCTCGCGTGCGACTGCTCCATGTGCTCGGCGACGATCGCGCGCATTCCATCCACCGGGATGCGACGGTCCTCGCCCGCAGGAACCTGCGCGGCAGTCTCCTGCCCGGCAGGATGCGCGGCCTGGCCCGCGGCTTCGGCTGTCGGTTGCGTGCGCAATTGCGTCACGGTCGCGCCGGCCGCAGCGTGCGGTTGAGTCGCTGCTGGCTGAGCCGCCGTTTGCGCACCGGCAAGCGTCGCCACAGCCTGCTGCACGTCGGCCCGCAAGACCAGTCCGCCTTGACCGCTACCCTGTAAGTGCCGCGCGTCAAAGCCTGCCGCTTGCGCTTCGCGGCGCACGAGTGGTGACATCACTGGGGAATTGCGTTGCTCATCGATGAGCGCGACACGGGCGTTCATGGCCGCTAGCTGCTCAGTACCGACGGGCACGCTCGCACTGTTGGGCTGTTGGGTCGCACCGCTGTCGGTAGCGGCTTCAGTCTCGCACGCATCCGTCTCGCAACTGAGCTGCTTGCTGCGGCGCTTAAACCGGCCGCCTTCGGGTCGCCGCAATCGTGCGGTGGATTCCTTGGTGCCGTAACCGACGAGCACGGCGCCCGAGCCCTCGGATGCCGCATCATCCGCGGCAGTGCTCGCGCTGCTGCCGCTCCAACCACGACCAACGTCGGACACGGAACCCGGAGCACCGTCGTCGGGCTCCGCGTCCACGGCCGAGCCGCCGGTACCCGCGCTACCAGCGCCACCATCGGCCGTATCTGAACCAGCACCAGGGCCGGCACCGGCATCCGCGCCAACCGGCTCAACGGCAAGCAGTACCTGACCAGCCTGCATCACTTCACCCTCGCCCGCACCGAGCGACACGACTCGCCCCGCATAAGGCGTGGGCAATTCGACCACGGATTTCGCGGATTCAACTTCCACGACGAGCTGGTCGATCGTGACCTCGTCGCCAACGGCGACCTTCCACTCGACGATCGTCGCCTCAACGAGTCCCTCGCCGAGATCGGGGAGAATAAATTCCTGTACGTCAGCCATCACCACTCCCAACGGTCCATCGCGGCGAGCACACGCTCCGCGGTCGGCAAGAAATACTCTTCGAGCTTTGGCGCCGGGTACGGCACATCGAAACCGGTGACGCGCAGCACGGGCGCATCCAACCAGTAGAAGTTTCGCTCGGTCACGCGGGCGACCACTTCGGCCCCGTAGCCACCAAACTGCTGCGCCTCGTGAATCACCACCGCGCGCGAGGTCTTCCGCACCGACTCGGCGACGGTCTCATCGTCAAAGGGTGAGAGCGTGCGCAGGTCGATCACCTCAACCGAAAGATCTTCGTCGGCGCCAACTCGAGCCGCCTCAAGCGCCACTTCAACGGTCGGACCGTAGGCGAGCAGCGTCGCATCCGTCCCCTCACGGAGCACGCGGGCGCGGTTCATCGGCGCGGGTGCATTCGCACGGTCAACCTCGCCCTTCGCCCAGTAGCGCCGCTTCGGCTCAAAGACGATCACCGGGTCGTCCGACTCGATTGCGCCGCGCATCAGGTGATACGCATCCTGCGCATTCGATGGCGTCACGACCGTGAGTCCGGGGGTGTGCGTCCAATACGCTTCGGAGGAGTCCGAGTGGTGCTCAACCCCGCCGATGCCACCGCCATACGGGATGCGAATCACGAGTGGCAATTCCACCCGGCCACGTGTGCGGTTGCGCATCTTCGCGAGGTGCGAGAACACCTGCTCGAGCGCCGGATAGCTAAAGGCGTCGAATTGCATCTCGACGACCGGACGCATCCCGGCCATCGCCATGCCAATCGCCGAACCAACAATCCCCGATTCGGCGAGCGGCGCATCCCACACCCGGTCTTTGCCGAACTCGGCCGCAAGCTTGTCGGTGACTCGGAAGACGCCGCCGAGCGGGCCGACGTCCTCGCCGAAAATCACCACGCGGGGGTCTTCTGTGAGCGCATCGCGCAGGGCCGCGTTGATCGCGCCGGCAATTGAGAGTGATTCGGTCTTCGGTGCGGGCCGTTCGGTTCGTTGCACCTCGTCAGCGCCGTCACCCCGCGCTTCGTATTCGGCGGGCTGGGTAGGCATAGTTAGGGCAGTCATGATTGTGCTCCCTCGGGTTCGCGCGCGGCGAGCTCTTCGGCGAGCAGTTCGCGCTGTTCAAGTAGAGACGCCCGCGGACTCGCGTAGACGTGCTCGAAGAGTTCGAGCGGGTCGACCTCGACCGTCTCATTCATGGCATCACGGGTCTTCGCTGCGTTGTCTTCCGCGGCGGCGTTGATCTCGGCTTCGAGCTCCTCGCCGAGCAGGTCGCGGTCACGCAGGTAGGTTGCGAGGCGCTGGATGGGGTCAAAGGGTGCCCACGCTTGGGCCTCTTCCGAGGTCCGATAGCGAGTCGGGTCATCCGAATTCGTGTGCGATTCGAGGCGATAGGTGCGCGACTCGACCAGGGTCGGTCCCTGACCCGCCCGGGCCCGCGCCACCGCATCCTGCAACACCGCGATGACCGCGGCGACATCGTTGCCGTCAACCCAGACGCCGCGCATCCCGAGCCCGGCGGCGCGGTCGGCAATCGACCTGGAACGCGTTTGCGACTGCAGCGGGGTCGAAATCGCGTACTGGTTGTTCTGGACGAAAAACACCGTCGCGGTGTTCCACGTGGCCGCGAAGTTCATCGCCTCGTGCGCGTCTCCCTCGCTCGACGCGCCATCGCCGAGATACGCGAGCGTCACCGTGTCGCGGCCCTGCAGCCTTTCCGCGTGAGCGAAGCCGACCGCGTGCAGCGCCTGCGTCGCGAGCGGCGTGGATTGCGTACTGATATTGAACTCGTAGGGATCGTAGGAGTTGTGCCAGTCACCGCGGAAGAAGCTGAGCAGATTCCGGGGCGGCACACCCCTCGTGAGCAGCGCCGATGATTCCCGGTAGCTCGGGAACATCCAGTCCTGCTCGCCAAGGGCGAGCACGCTGCCAACTTCGCCTGCTTCTTGACCGTATGCCGAGGGGTAGGTCGCAAGCCGGCCCTGTCGAGTAAGCGCCGTCACCTGCGCTTCCCAACGTCGGGCAATCACCATGCGGCGGTATGCGTCCTGCAGCGTTTCGGCATCGGGCATCGCGTATTCACCCGCGTGCTCAGCGGGTTGTCCGTGCTCGTCGATAAGACGAATCGGATGCTCTCCCGGCAACTGCTCGAGGAGCTGTTCGTATCGTGAATTCTGGTTTATGAGCGCCGGCCCACGGGGCTCAGTCGGCTCGACTTCGTTGTCTCGCATGTATCCAGGATGCGCCGGTCAGCCTGGATATTGGAACTCGTTTTGGCAACTTCGGTCAGCCGGTCATTCTGTCTAGTGCAGCCCGCCATTCGTCCAATTTTTGGGGATGAATTGGGCCGTTCGTCCGGACGCGTCAAGCATGGATCAGTCGGCTGATGTGCCGGTGTGCGGTCCCTCGTCGATCTGGAATGGATCGCGCGTCCCCTCACCGATGACCAGATGCGTGCGCACCGAACTCACGCCGGGTAGCCGCAGCACTCGGCGCAGCACAATCGTGCTCAGCGCGTCGTGGGTGGGTGCGGCGATTTCGACGACGTAGTCAATATCGCCCGCGATGGTTTGCACGCGCACGACATAGGGCACGTCGAGCAGTGCGTCTGCGAGATCTGCGCCCTCCGGTGTCGCACCGGTATCGACGACCAGCAGCGCGCGGACTGGGAGGCCGGCTTGTGCGGGGTCGACGAGTGCGGAAAAGCCACTGATGACACCGCGGTCGATGAGGTGTCGCACTCGCTCGTGCGCAGTTGACCGGGAAACATGCACTTCTTCGGCGAGCGCCCGAATCGACAGGCGCGCGTCTCTGCGAAGGGCTCGCACGATCGCGCGATCTATTTCATCCAACATTTCGCCCCCTCGCGCCGCTCACAACCTTGCGCCATCGCGCGTCGCTGCCTGTCGATCATCTCATTCTTGGCGCGGTTTCCTCGCAGGCGCTAATCAAGTGGCGTCCAGTTCAGCCCGCCGCGAGAATTTTCCTCAACGTGCACAGGGACCCAGGTGTCGAGGTTGTACCGGTAGCCACCACCGGCAACTGACCGGAAGTGCGGGCCGTCCTCCTGTTCGCCTACGCCGGTGGCCCGGTGGTCTTTGAGTACGAGCCCGGCTGCGAACACCTGGCGCTTCACCGAATAGGGCAGGCTTTCGGCGCCACCCACGAAGCTGCGCAGTTCCAGCCCATCCTGGCGCCGACGAATCACGAGCTCGGCACTTTGGGGCGTGAGATCCCCACCCAGCTCCGGGTTCTGCGCGTAGGTGACGATCGCCGCGACGATATCGCCCGGCCAGGACACCTTCTCCGTGGACAGCTTTTGCCACAGCACGGAGGCGCCCTTCCAGACCAGTACCACGGCCAATACCAGCCCAAGCACGATCCACATCACCGCGTCGCCCATGCCGGTAGTCAAGCATGTCTTGCTGCGGCGGAGTTCAACTCAGCGATTTGCGGAGCCGTTCCTGCTGCACGAACCACGTTGCATGCTGCTCGCCGTCGATGAGAACTACCGGAATCAGTTCGCCGTACTGCCGCTGCAGTTCCCGATCTTCCAGGATGTTGTGCCGACGAAGCGTGGCACCGGAGCGTTCGACCTCCGCAGTAACGATAGCGAGCGCATCCTCACACAGGTGGCAACCTGGTTTTTCGTAGAAGTCAACGACGTGGGGATCACGTGAGCCCCGAAAGATCCGGCCGATCACGGCATCCTCACCTTGCCGGACTTCAACTCGTCCACCTTGTGCGCCCGCTCACGCAATCGCAGCGTGCCGATCGCGACGACCGCGGCGGCGAGCGAGCCAATGATCACGCCGAGGTGCGCGTAGTCCAACAGCTCGGTGTTGCCGCGGAATGCGAGCTCACCGATGAGCAAGGACACTGTGAACCCGATCCCCGCGAGCCCACCGAGTGCGGCAATGTCCTTGAGATTGAGCGAGCTGTCGAGCCGGAACATGGGGAGCCTATGCAGCACCAAGACAGTGAAGAAGACGCCAAGCGGCTTGCCGATAAACAACCCGAGGAACACACCGAGGAAGACCGGATGCGTCAGCGCCTCGATGAAGGTGCCGTCACCTACTGCAAAGGGCACACCTGCGGCAAAGAATGCGAACAGTGGCAACGCAACTCCCTGCGAGAGTGCGTTCCAGTCGTGCTCCATATCCTCGGCTAGCGAAATCTTGTCGCCGGCGCGGGGTAGCGCGGGCACCATGAGCCCGAGCAGGACACCCGCGATGGTCGCGTGCACCCCGGAACGCAGCATGAAGTACCAGGCGACGATGCCCAGCGGGATGAGGAGCCAGCGGGGGTTCCAACCGCGGTTGACGCACAGTGCGTAGAGCGCGATCGTGACCAGGGATGCAGCCAGCCACCAGAGCGAGAGCGATTCGGTGTAGAAGATGGCGATCACGGTGATGCCGAGCAGGTCATCCATCACCGCGAGGGTGAGCAGGAACGCCCGGAAGGGCGAGGGCAGACCCTTCCCGAAGACCGCGAGCAAGGCGAGTGCGAAGGCAATATCGGTCGCAACCGGAATCGCCCAGCCCTCGAGCGCATCCATGCCCATCGTCGAGACCACGACGGCATACACGATGGCAGGCACGGCCATCCCGCCCACAGCCGCGGCGATCGGGAGCGCGGCCTTACGCGGATCGCTCAACTGGCCGGTGACGAACTCGCGTTTGAGCTCAATGCCGACCACGAAAAAGAAGATCGCGAGCACGCCGTCGCTCGCCCAATGACCCACCGTCATGTGGTCGATGCCGAGCGCGGGGATCGCGAGCTCAAAGTCCTTGATCGCGGTATATGTCGAGGCGAGGGGTGTGTTTGCCAGGATCATCGCGATGACCGCGGCGACGAGCAGCAGTGTGCCGCCGACTTTGCGGGAGTTCAATCGCTCACGAAGCGAGAATGTGTCATCGGGACGGCGTTTGGGCAGCATTGCCATAGCGCAAAACCTTTACAAAATCGGGACCATAAACGTTTCGCTGACCAGACTTCCCAGCACACCTCAGGGAAGTGTACGCTCGTCTGCGCCATTCGAGTAACGGAAGATCGCGGCCTTGATGCGTTTCAACATCCAGCGCGCACGCAAAACGGGTACCGACCCGAAGGCCGATACCCGTTGCGAAGCAGTGTGACTACTTCTTATTGCGACGCTGGTGACGAGTCTTGCGAAGCAGCTTGCGGTGCTTCTTCTTCGACATACGCTTGCGGCGCTTCTTAACGACAGAACCCATATTGTTTCCTCAAATTGTTTGAATGATGCGAACGGGGAGCGGAGAAGCACCAGGCTTCGGTGGTCTTTCGACCTTCCCCGGAAAATGCGCTCGGATCAGTCTACACCCGTGCACGCAGTTACCGCTTAAGTACGCAGCGATGACCCGAGGTGTAACCGCGGGTCAGTACCGTCTATGCAGTGCGCTGACCGCCCTCGGTAGCCGCACGAATTGCTTCTTTCACGGCTGACTCGGGCACCCGGTACGACCGCCCGAACTTCACCGCGGGTAGCTCCCCCGCGTGAACCATGCGGTAAATCGTCATTTTAGAGACGCGCATGAGCTCGGCGACTTCGGCAACCGTCAGGAAACGGACGTCAGACAGGTCATTCGCCATGGAGTCTTGTCCCCTATCGATTAACGGTCGTAATGTAACTGGCGACACTAGAGTGACACAAGTTACTGTGAGTGCATTTCTAAGACTAGAGTGTCGCTGCCTGATTTGCCAGACCAGACCGTTACCCTGCACGACTCTTGCGCCAAAGTATTTCCGCAAATCAGCCCCACACCCGTTTTTATTCCCTTCTGACTCAGGAGTCCAGCCATGCCGTTGAATTACCGGCTTGCGCGCGAGAAACGAACGCTGTGGCAGCGAATCCGCAATCGGGCACAGCACTTCAGCACCCATTCGCCGAGTCGATTCGCGGTCACGATTTTCACCGCGATCATTGGCCTCTGGACCTTCCTGTTCATGCTGCCCGCAGCATCCGCATCCGGCGAATCAACGTCGTTTGCCGATGCGCTCTTCACCGCCGTCTCGACGATCTGTGTCACCGGACTCGCGGTCGTCGACATGGCAACCCACTGGTCGCCCTTTGGCGACGGTCTTGTGTTCTTCGGCGTCCAGGTGGGCGCGGTGGGAGTGCTTACTCTCGCGTCCCTGCTCGGTCGCGTGGTCACCCGGCGCCTCGGTCTACGACAGCGCCTCATGGCCGCTTCCGACGGCAATCCGCTGCGCGGGCACGCGGGTCCGGTCGCCGAGTCACAAGCGGTCCGGTTGGATGAAGTGGGCGGCATCCTGGCGACCGCGGCAATCTCACTTGTGGTCATTCAGTCGATCGCGGCGCTGTTCATCTTGCCGGTCCTACTCTCGACCCCCGACTACGGACCGTGGTGGGTGGCCTTCGCCGACGCCTACTATTACGCCGCGAGCGCCTTCACAAACACGGGCTTCACCCCTAATCCGGAAGGCATCGCGCCCTTCGCGCACAATGTCTGGTTCCTCGGATGCTTGGCCGGCACGGTCTTTCTCGGCTCGCTTGGTTTTCCGGTGCTATTCGCGCTCGTGCGCCGCATCCGCACCGGTCAACGCCTCGGCGTGCACGTGAAACTCACCCTCTCCGCGACCGTAACCCTGTTCTTGCTGGGCTGGGTGCTCCTCTATCTTCTCGAATTCGACAATCCCGACACCCTCGCGGCCGATTCGCCGTGGTTCGCGCCGATCACCGCCGGGTTTATGTCGGCAATGACCCGCTCCGGCGGATTCGCCACGGTCGATATTTCCGAGATGAATGATGCGAGCCTGCTCATCATGGACATGCTGATGTTCGTCGGCGGCGGGTCCGCATCCACCGCGGGCGGGATCAAAGTGACCACACTTGCGATTCTCTTTCTCGCGGCCGTTGCCGAAGCCAAAGGTTCCTCTGACATCCAGGTATTTGACCGACGCATCCCCGTGGATGTGCTTCGACTCGCCATCGCTGTTGCCATGTGGGGCGCGACCATCGTGGCGATCGCATCCATCTTGGTGATGCAGCTCTCGGGAGCCGAATTCAAATACGCGCTCTTCGACACGATCTCGGCCTTCGCAACCTGTGGACTCTCAACCGGGCTCACGCAAGAACTGCCAGAATCAGCGACGTACATACTCACCGCGACCATGTGGCTCGGTCGCGTGGGCACCGTGACGTTCGCCGCCGCGCTCGCCTCGAGACAGAAGCGGCAGCTGTACACGCTGCCCGAGGAAAGGATCATCGTTGGCTGAACCAATTCCACCGAATGCCCCGGTGCTCGTCATCGGCCTTGGCCGCTTTGGTGCCGCTGTTGCGGGGCAGCTCGACCGACTCGGTCGCGAAGTGCTCGCGATCGATGTGGATGCGGCGCTCGTGCAGAAGTGGTCCGATCGCGTCACGCACACGGCCCAGCTCGACGCGCGCAATATGGATGCGCTGCGGCAAATCGGTGCAAAGGAGTTCTCGATTGCCGTGGTCGCGGTCGGCACTTCGCTGGAAGCGAGCGTGCTCATCACCGCGAACCTTTCCGACCTCAAAATTCCCCAGATCTGGGCGAAGGCGATGTCCTCGACCCACGGTCGCATCCTGAAACGTATCGGCGCGAACCACGTCATCTACCCCGAGGCGGAAGCTGGCGAGCGCGCAGCGCACTTGCTCAACGGGCGGATGCTCGACTTCATCGCCTTCGACGACCAGTTCGTGCTCGCAAAGATGTATCCGCCGAAGCCGGTGCGGAATATGTCGCTGCGGGAGTCAGAGATCGAGTCGCGCTATCAAGTGAATGTGATCGGTGTGAAGTCGCCCGGTTCAGCGTTCAAGATGGCCTCCGCCGACACCGTCATTTCGAATATGGACCTCATTATCGTTGCGGGTGCGGGCGAGCAGATCGAGCGATTCAGTGCGCTTCGGTAGGCTCGAGCCATGCGCATGAATGTCGAATCCTTCAATCTTGATCACCGCGAAGTCGCCGCACCATACGTGCGCGTCGCCGATCGTAAAGACCTGCCTGGCGGTGACACGCTCATTAAGTACGACGTGCGGTTTGCCCAGCCGAATGAAGAGCACCTTGAGATGCCAGCGATTCACTCGATCGAGCACACCACTGCCGAGCTCATGCGAAACCACACCGACAAACTCATCGACTTTTCGCCGATGGGCTGCCAGACCGGGTTCTATGCGCTGACGCTCGGCGTTGAGGAAGAAGAGTTTCTCGACCTGCTGCAGCGCACGTTTGAGGACCTGCTCGAAGCCGAAGCGGTTCCCGCCGCGAACGAGCAGCAGTGCGGTTGGGCCGCGAGTCACGACCTCAACGGCGCGAAGGATGCCGTGGCTAAGTTCTTGTTGTCTCGCGACGGCTGGTCGCAGGTCATGAAGGCGGATGCGTAGTGGCGGTTGGTGGGCTCGAGTCTCGCGGTCCAATCCTCATCATTTGCGCGATGGCCGAGGAATCGGCGGTTTTCGATGAATTTCTCGTGGATACCGTCGCGGTCACTTCGCCGCTTTCCAATGTGACGGCGAAACGCGGCATGTTGAAGGTTGGTGACACGGTCACCCCTGTCGATGCCATCATCCTCACGAGCAACATCGGTCTTGTTGCCGCCGCGAGCGCCGCAACGTGGGCGATTGGTGAGTTCACACCCTCTGCCGTGATCTCGGCGGGAACCGGTGGCGGACTTCCCGCCGACATTGAGGTCGGAGACATCGCGATCGCCGATGCGTGCACGTACGGCACCGCCGACGCCACCGAGTTCGGGTACGAGCGCGGGCAGGTTCCACGCCAGCCCGTGCGTTTTCTGTCGTCCCCCGAACTCCTTGCTGCGGCCACCACTGCGATTCCGACCGCAACCGTCGGCGCCGCCCGCGTTGGTCGCATCCTTTCAGGAGACACATTTGTCACCGCCAGAAACGTCGCCGACATGAGGGAAGCATTCCCCGATGCCGTAGCGACCGACATGGAATCCTGCGCGATTGCGCAGACCTCGATCGCATTCGGGGTGCCGTTCATTTCGGTACGCGGCATTTCGGACCTCTGCGGACCAGCAGCCGGACAGGACTTCCACATGGGAGTTGATGAAGCATCCGCCCGCAGCCGCGATGCGGTGCGCGCGCTGCTTCGGGCGCTACCTGCTGCCTGACCCTTTGACTCTGCTCGCGTTCACTTCCGAGCAGGACTTTGTCCGCGGATGGTTGAGGGCCTGGCTGTTTCCAAGATCCCAGCCCTGAAAAAGTGCCACGGCAAGGTACGACACGCGACGACACGCCGGGCGAATGTCGCCTCGTGGCACTCTTTCAGAAGGGGCGGGTTGCCTGAGCGCAGTTGTCCACACTTTCTGGGCGGCAAACGGCGTTCCTGTGGCTTACCGGCTCGCCGACAACCGGACGGCACGAAAAATGGGTGTGGCCCCTGCAACTGCAGGGGCCACACCCATTTAGCGTGCGCCGCGCGGTACGCCGCGGTATCAACCGCAACGCCGCGGACGGTACTACTCAGCGAAGCGGAAGAGCTTCTTGTTGGCGAACTCGAGCATGCCGACCTGGCCAAGCTCGCGGCCGTAGCCGGAGTTCTTCACGCCGCCGAAGGGAACATCCGCGCCCTCGAGGCCCGATGCACCGATGAACACCATGCCCACGTCGAGCTGGTTACCGACCTGCTCCGCACGCTCAAGGTCGTCACAGATGATGACCGAACCGAGGCCGTACGGCGAGGAGTTCGCGAGCTCAATCGCTTCCTCATCGCTCGACACCTTGTAGAGCTGCGCAACCGGGCCGAAGAGCTCCTGGCTGTACACATCCATTGCCGGGGTGATGTTGGTGAGCACCGTTGGCGTGTACACGTTGCCCTCGGGAGTGTTGTTGCCGACCGTAACCTGGGCGCCCTGCTTGATTGCGGACTCAACCTGGCTAACGAGCGTCTTCGTCGCGCCGTCCGAAGACATCGGGCCGAAGTCGCCGTCACCGTAGGACTGGCCGCCGATAGCGGCGTTGAACTTCTCCGAGAACTCATCGAAGTACTTATCCATCACGACGATGCGCTTCGAACCGTTGCACGCCTGGCCGGTGTTCTCCATCCGTCCACCAACAGCGTGCTCGACTGCGTGGTCGATGTCAGCGGTGTCGAGGACGAGGAAGACGTCCGACCCACCGAGCTCAAGGACGCACTTCTTCAGCGCACGGCCTGCCTGCTCCGCAACGATCGCACCGGCGCGCTCCGAACCGGTGAGCGAAACACCCTGCACACGCTCGTCCGCAATGATGTCCGAAATCTGTTCGTGGGATGCGAACACGTTGACGTAAGCACCCTTCGGGAAGCCCGCGTCAAGGAAGAGCTGCTCAAGCGCGAGTGCCGACTCGGGGCACTGGGCAGCGTGCTTGAGCACGATCGTGTTCCCAAGGATCAGGTTCGGCACGGCAAAGCGTGCGACCTGATAGTAGGGGTAGTTCCAGGGCATGATGCCGAGCAGCACGCCGAGACCCTGGTAGCGGAAGAAAGTCTTCAGACCGTCTTCGACCTCGAGCGGCTCATCAGCAAGCCACTTCTCGGCGTTCTTCGCGAACGCAGCCGTGATGTCACCGGAGAACTCAGCTTCACCGATCGACTGGTCAAGCGGCTTACCCATTTCCCGGTTGATGATCGCGCCGAGCTCGTCCTTGCGCTCGTGGAAGAGCTCCGCCGCGCGCTGTGCCAGCGCCGCGCGCTCCGCAACCGTGGTCTTACGAGCCCAGTTCTGGTACGCATCCTGAGCCGAGCCGATCGAATCCTGGACCTCTTCGGCGGTAGCGGTTGGGTATTCCTTGATGGTCTCGCCGGTCGCGGGGTTCATAACAGCAAACGTGGTCATTGTTAGTCTCCTGATCTCGATTCTTGTCTGGTTTGGATCCGCGCTCCGACCCGATACTGCGAGCGGGCAGAAGCGACGGATTGGTCTAGTGGTGGGACGGCTCTCGCGTCACTGTGTCAATGATATCTCTGTCCCTACGCCAAGTGCACTCAGAAATCCCGTGAGCGACGCGCGCCAATGGTTCGCCTTCTCCGGGGTGAGCTCCGCCTCCGACTCTTCGAGGTACAGCAGCGGAGCCTCTGGTCGACCACAGTAGCTGAGTACTCCGTACGGAAGCAGAGTCGCGATGGACGCGTTGTAGCCGTGCCGATCGAGGTCAGCCACAGACCCCGACGTGAGCAGCACAAAGCCCCCGCGCGCGAACGGCAGCTGGGCCTTCGAATCGGCAGCTTGCCCGTGCCCGAAGGCCCAGCCGTTGGTGAAGACGCGGTCGATCCAGCCCTTCAGCAGCGCGGGCACGTTCCACCAGTACATCGGCGCAACCATGATCACCGCATCCTGCCGCTCGAGCCGCTCGTGCTCTCGGCGAATCCCCTTCGGCACCGGTGCTTCTCCCGCATAGTGCAGCAGATCTTCCGCAGTGATCGTCGGGTCAAACCCCTCGGCGTGCAAGTCGGCGATTTCAACAACTCCGCCGCTTGCTTCAAGCAGTTCCTGGAGGGTTTCCGCGACTCGCCAGGTGTGCGAGCCTCGCACCGGATGCGAAACGACGAGCAGAGTTCGAGAGGATGCGGTGTGGGTCATCGAGGTGTCTAGGCTCCCTGTCCGAGTAGGTCGTTCGATTGTCGCGCAGCGCGGAGTCCAGATTCAATTGCGCCGTCGATCCAGCCTGCCCAACCGGAAGCGAGGTCCGAGTTGGCGAAGTGGATGCGACCGTGCGGCACCTGGAGTCCGGCCGAGTACTTCATGATCTGTCCGGGGCGATAGGCCATCCAGGTGCCCTGCGAGAACTCGTCCTTGTTCCAGTCGTGCGAATCAATCGCGAGGACAGTCGACTCGGGGAGGAATTCCTGGACAGCGGCTTCGACGGCATCCCGGTCAGTCGGATCAAGGTCTTTCTCAGCGCTCGCGAAGGCGCAGAGATAGGTGCCGTCTTCCGTGGTGTATTCGGAAGCGATCCACTTGAAGGTGGTGTGGAGTCCGACCCCGTAAAAGTCCTTTTCGAGTGCGGGCACGAGCGCCCAGACCTTGACCGATTCGCCAGCTTGAGTCTCTTCGCTCATTGAACGGTAGGCGTTCGGAAGCTCGGGGCTGAAGTCGATGGTGTTCAACGCATTGATCGGCGCCGTGACGATGACCGACTTCGCCACGATCTCTTCACCCGACCGCGTCGTAATGCGCGCTTGACCATCCGCATCCTCGATCGTTGCCACCGGGGTATTCAGCCGCACGTCCACACCCGAGTCCTCGAGAATCTTGCTGACGAATCCCGTGGTGCCGCCGACGAATTTGTCGGTCAGGAGCGTGAACCAGCCGGTGCAGCTACCGAAGGCGGTGACCCAGGAGATGACGTGGAGCGCCGAGAGCTTGTCGGGGTATGCCCCGAAGTAGAACGTGGGCCAGGCGAGGATGAAGTCGCGAGTTTTTGGTGCGACACCGAGCGCATCGACGTATTCGGTGAAGGGGATGTCGAGGTCTTCCAAGCCTTCCTGGCCGAGCGGCTGCTCGAAGAGTTGGATGCGATCGGCGTCCTGGTTCATTCGGGCGATCGCGCGTTCGAGCGCGGGCCACTCTTCGGCAGGGATCGGGAAGGGTTCGCGCGAGAGTTCCCCGTCGATTCCCCAGCCGAACGCCTGCGGTTCGGGGCTCTGGAAGAGGTCGATTCCGTAGCGTTCTGCTTCCGCTTTCACGTAGGGCTGGCGGTCCGGTGCTACCCAGGTGCCGCCGACCTCAACATCCTGTTCTTTACCCTCAAACTTGCGATACCAGGTGCGACCTGAGATGCGGTCACGCCCTTCGAGCACGAGCACCGAATGCCCGGCTGCTGCGGAATCGCGGGCGGCAATGGCTCCGGCAAATCCCGCGCCGACCACCAGAACGTCCACCGCGGTGGGCAAAGCATCATTCGACATTGAAGACTCCTTCGTCTTGGAACACTGCAAAAGTATGCTCAATCTAACGACTGTTCCTACGGAGAACCATTGATCTTCGTTACGTGGTGGGCAGACATTTCATACTTCAGTACGTTCGACTATCGTCCGTTTCTGAGGATCGTTGCGGAAGCTATGCGCTGCATCCCCTCGGCTATAGCTGCTCGCCGCATAGCGCTGATTCATCCTGTTTCGGATCGCCCGTTGACGAGTTGCCAGGACTGATACGCGATCCAGAGCGCGGCAATATCGGCAGTGTCGGTGAGCGACAGTCCCGTGGCTGCCTCAATTTTCTTGATGCGGTACGCGAGCGTTTGCCGATGGATGCCCAGCTCCTCTGCCGCGGCATTCCAGCTGCGATCGCAGCGAAGGTAGGTGAAGAGCGTGTCGCGAAGCGTGGCTAGCTTCGGCGAATCTGTGGCGAGTTCGCCGAGCACCTTGGCCACAATCTCCGTGGCCTCCTCGACAGACCGTGCCAGCACCGAGACCGGGACGCCGCGATACTCGCTCCAATACTCCTCGCCCACACGATGCGTGAGGGCGCCGGTGGCCTGCGAGGCGGCCGAGGAGACATCACGCGGATTCGAAAACACCTCCGAGGCTCCGCCGGCAACCGACAGATCGCGTAAGCACTCCCGCACCGCAGCGATCGAGCCCTTCGGCACCAGCACCAGCCCGTGCTCATTACGGGTCGTGGTCAGCACCGGCAAGCGCGTAAGCAACAGCCCGCGCCGCGCCTTCTCAAATTCTTCCGCCGCCACGGCCACAACGTAGTAGCCGTCCGCCAGCGATGAATCCTTGAGGTAGCTCTCAATTGCCTCGTCACGGGAGCCGCGCAGGAGTCCTTCGAAAAGCAGTGAGCGGCGCTCTGCGCTGTAGCGAACCCGAGCGTAAACACGGTTCGAGTTCAGTTCCAATAGCTTCATCAGGTGCACGAGCACGAGCGAACTGAGGTCTTCTTCGACCGGTTCGGCAATCGTGAGGGTTGCCGGTTCGGATGCACGCAGCGGATATTCGTAGGGTCGCACCTCGGTCGCGGCCAGGCTAACCGGCCCTGCATGATCGACCAACGGCAGCCCCGTGAGGGTATCGGTCACTCGAATTCCGACCCGGAGGAGGTTTGCAACCTCTGCGGTGAAGGTGTCGAGGTTTTCGCTCGAGTCCGCGGCGAGGCTGTAGAGCTTCGCGAGGGTGAGCACCTCCATCGTCTGTCGAGTACTGCTCGCCGCCGCGATATGACGGGAGACGGCGGCAAAGGGAATCTCGGGCGCGGTGACGAGCACGGGGAGGTCCAGTCGATTCGCTTCCGTGATCATCGCTTCGGAAATCGCCGGGCAGGTATCGTGCCGACCGAGCATGATGCCCGCAAGTCCGGCGTTCGAAATCGAACGCACAAACTCGACCTGGTCATCCGGTTGCTCGGGAACACACAGTCCGACAGTCATCAGCAACTCATTCGGCCCGAGCCAGCGCCACGGCCGAGGCAGCTCGCAGCTGTGTGCCCAAAGCACGCCGCGCCAGAGCCCGCCCTCACCGGCAATGAGCTCGGTCTCGAGGCTCGCGGTAGCCACGAGGTCACCAATCGTCAGTGCGTCATCGACCATCTCAACTCCGGCCTAAGCCTCAACCTGCAATTCGAGCAAGTCTCGCAGCAGCAGCCGATCTACCTCCGTGCCGTCCTCAGCGAGCCAGTCCCCCACCTCGCGCAGCAACGACTCCACCGATGCCGGCCGCACTCGACGCCAGGTTCGCGCGTAGTCCACCGTGAATTCTCCGGTGCGCTCCGGTACCACCGTCAGCCACCCGCGGACCTCCGCGACGTCGCCAAAGTAGTCATGCATCCGTTCCACTCGATGAGGGAACTCTTGCGCCGAGGCGGGAAGCGGCGCACCATCGCAGCAGATCTGGCCACGCGCGTCGATGTTGTATGTCCCCGGGCGCCACAGCACGGCATCCACGACCGCGAGCCGGCGCCCGGCGAGCACCGCGTGCGAGACAGTCGCGACGTTCGGGTCGCCACCCGGCAGCCGTAGGCCGTGCACGACGCGCACCCCGGGCATCCGCTGCAGGGCGGCAAGTCGCTCACCGACAATCTGTTCCCCGTACATTCGCCGCACGGCATTTGCGCCCGGGGCGGAGCGGGACATCGCGGTTCCGCCGGGTTCTCCCCAGACACGCTGATCGGAGTCCGCGGCCGGTGCCGAAGCATTCGCAAGTTCGGTCAGCATGCCGTCGAATTCCATCCGGTGCGTGCGGGGGCTCAGCCCCCACCAGGCGAGCGCGGCAAATCCAGTGCCGGCGAGCGCCACCGCGGCGCGCACGGTGAGCATCAGGGCGCCTTCACTCGATTCGAAAATGCGCATCATCGCGATCACGAAGAGCACCGCAGCGCCGAGCGCGATGCCCGCAAGATTCGCCCAGTACACCACTTTTGTCAGCGCTCGATACTTGCCGAAGGCTCGCATTCCGATCCACGCCAAACCGAGCAGCCAAAGCCCGAGCGTAACCGGCCACCACACCGTCGCGAACGGTGAGATCGGCACTATTTGCGAGACGATTAGCACGATGCCGAGCACCACGAACGGCAGTACCGTCAGCGCTTCGCGGCCGGTGGGAGCTGGCGGTGTCGGCCGGTCGCCCGGCCACACATCAGGATGCTCGGGCCAACCCCGGCGATACCAGCCCATTTTTCGGACGTCGGCAACGGGCTTCGGGATTCGATCCAGCGTGGGCTCGTTCGCTCCGGCAGTGGTTCTGCCGGAAGCCGCTCGCGAGGCCGCCGTCGCAGTTCCCGATTGACCGGCGGGAGCCTTCGGCGGTTCGGCCGGTCGCGAGCGCGCCGTTCGCTGCTGCTTGCGGAGCCGAACCCCATCCGCGCGTGGCGGGGTAACCACCCCGCGCTCGGTTGCGAGCCAGGCGTCATGTTCGGCGCGATGCTGCGGGTTTGAGAGCACTTCGACCGCGAGTCGAACTCTGGTGAAGTCCGCCGCGTTACCCCCGAGGTCGGGGTGGGTTTCGCGCTGGCGGACCCGGGATGCGCGGCGGATCTCTTCTTCCGTCGCGGCCGGGGCGACGCCGAGGACCTCGTATAGGTTCTCAGGAAAGCTGAGTAATCGATTCATCGATTCTCAGCCGCAAGTTCTTCACTGCGTTGCTTATTTGCCAGGAACGCCCGCTCAAAAATCTCGGTCAGCCCCGATTCCAGCAGCACCCGTACCGACTGCTCGGTGGTCCCATTCGGGCTGGTCACCTTCCGACGAAGATCCACCACATCCATTTCGGGGTCGTTCAACACCATCTCGATAGAGCCCTTGAAGGTCTGCACGACCATTGCCAGCGCATCCTCACGAGCCATTCCCAGGTGCTCCGCCGCAGCCGTCATCTGCTCGATGAGGAGGTAGACGTGTGCCGGGCCGGAACCCGCGATTCCACCAATGAGCGAAATCTCCGATTCCGGCACTTCGACGACCTGCCCGACCGACTCAAACACCGCACGGGTAAGCGCCATCGCTTCAGCATCCGCGGCAGTCCCCGCCGCAATACCGGTCGCACCCTCGCCAATCGTTGAGGGAGTATTCGGCATTGCCCGCACGACACGAATTCCTGCCGGAAGCTTCGCTTCGATCATGGCGGTTTCGATGCCGGCAGCGACGGAAATCACCACGGTGTCGAGAGCGAGCTCCTCGGCGATTTCCGCCGCGACCGCGCCAATCTGATGCGGCTTGACGCCCAGAATGACCAAGCCTGCCCCGCGAACAGCCTCGCGGTTCGCCTCCGGATTCGTTTCGGTCGCAGCCGCCGTGACGCGATCATTGCCCGCAAATTTCTCGGCACTGGCTTGTGAACGAGTCGTCACACGCACCGGCTGAGCCGAGCTGGTGCCACTCGCGCTGGCACCACTCGTGTCGGCGGCATGTTTCGCGGCGCCACCGCCGGTCAGTCCCGCGAGAATGGCGCCATTCATATTCCCGGTCCCGATCATCGCAATCACCGGAAATGACCGCGAGTTGAAGGATATGGAATCGGCTGCTGAAATCATGCTCACGAGTCTAGGTGGCGAGCAGCATATTCACAGGTTACGGCTCGCTTTCGGCGTCGGCCCGTATGCTTTGCGGGAGATCACAACTTCCAGAGGGGAGCACCATGCCAAACTCCAGCGCCGTGGCCGAAATACGCGAGGCCCTGCTGACGAGTCCTTATATCGACGAGGTCCTGAAAGTCCAGGTCGAGGGCGACTCGGAAAACTATACCGTCGTGGGCATCCGCGTCTCGCTGACCAATGTGCCTGAGCTCGCCGCGTTGCCGCCGGTGTTGGCCGAATTCCGCGCTCTCGTTCGCGGTGTAGTCGGCGCCGATGTGTCGGTCTTTGTTGAACCCGACATCACCGAACCAAACCGACACGACGTACCGACCGAATCGATCGTTATTCGTTCCTGGGATTAGCGAAAAATGCGGTGAGGGGCGCTGCGCACTCAGCTTCGAGGACGCCGCCAATCACCTCGGCACTCAGCGGGAGTCGCCGATCGCGAAGTACGTCGTACCGCGATCCGGCCGCTCCCGCTTTGTCGTCCCAGGCGCCGAACACCACGCGTTCTACTCGCGCAGTCAGCGCCGCACCCGCACACATGACGCAGGGTTCCAAGGTCGTCACGAGTGTGCAGCCGTCCAACCGTGAACTGCCAATGACACGGCACGCCGCTCGGATCGCAACGATCTCCGCGTGCCCGGTCGGATCGTGATTCGCCTCGCGCTGATTTCTGCCACGGCCGAGGATGCGCCCGGTCGAGTCGGTGACCAGCGCCCCGATGGGAATATCCCCGGTTTCTGGAGCGGCGATTGCGTCCGCGAGCGCCTCGCGCATGAGCGCTTCCCACTGTGCTGGAACCCGCATCCGGTCGCCCTCGCTTTCAATCCCGTCCCCAAACCCAACGTTCAATCAGTACGCTAGCGACATGCAGCTGCACGTGGCGAACCACCCCCTGATTGATCACAAGATGACCCTGCTCCGCGACGAACGGACGGAATCTCCCGTATTCCGTTCCCTCGTGGCCGAGCTTGTGACGCTCCTCACCTATGAAGCCACTCGCGATCTGCGCGTTGAGGATGTTCCGGTCACCACTCCGGTTCGGCAAATGGTGGGTAAACACGTCGTCCACCCGCTGCCCATCGCCGTACCGATTATTCGCGCCGGTCTCGGGATGCTCGACGGATTTCTGCAGCTCATGCCCTATTGCGAGGTTGGTTTCGTAGGCATCCGTCGCAATGAAGAGACCTTCCAGCCGGAAACCTACGCGAAGCGGCTCCCCGACAATGTCTCCGACCGCCAGTGCTTTGTGCTCGACCCGATGCTCGCCACCGGCGGCTCCCTTGCGGCGACCGTCGAGTTTCTGATTGAGGGTGGTGCCACCGAGATCACCGCCATCTGCTTGGTTGCGGCCCCCGAGGGTGTCGAGCTCATGAAGGAACGGTTCCCGCAAGACAACGTGCGTGTCATCACCGCGGCGCTGGACGAAGGGTTGAACGAAGTCGGCTACATCGTTCCCGGACTCGGCGATGCCGGTGATCGGCTCTACGGCAGCACCGACTAGGAACACCAACGCCCAGTCAGGCGCCGTCGTAGACGCATTCACCCCGGCACCACATCACACTCGCGGTCGCGGCCTGCACCCTGCGTTGTGAGACGTAGGGTGGTGGGATGAGCAGGTCCAGCCAGTCCTCGCAAGTTCCGGGCACGCTGCTGACCATTGGCGCGCAGTTTTCTTCGCAAACCGACGCGGCACTTGCTGTCACGCTCTTCGCGCTGGCCGGCCCGATCGGCACCGTTTCACTCCGGCTGGGGTTCTCCGCGATCATCCTGCTGCTCGTGTTTCGCCCGAACCTCAAAAAGGTCACGCGGAAGGGCTGGCTCGCCATCCTCGCGTTCGGCACGTCCATGGGATTGATGAACAGCTCGATGTTCTTGGCACTAGACCGGCTTCCGCTGGGAACCGCGGTCACGCTGGAGCTGCTCGGTCCGTTGATGCTCGCGGTCGTCCTCGCGAAACGGGCGATCGCTTGGCTGTGGTCCGGTGTGGCACTCATCGGCGTGCTGTTCCTCACCGGTGTGGATGCGGCGCAGACCGATCTGCTTGGCGTGGTGTTTGCGCTGTTTGCGGCAGCAATGTGGGCGAGCTATATCGTGACTTCAGCGCGAACAAGTCTGCTCGTACAAAAATCAGACGGCCTCGCACTCGCCGTGACGGTATCCGCGCTGATTGTCGTTCCATTCGGTGCGATCACCGCTGGCGACGCACTCCTCCGCACCGATGTGCTGCTGTGGGGATTACTCATTGCCCTCATGTCAACGGCGATCCCTTATACCCTCGAGTTCTTCGCGCTCCGGCTGATTCCTCGGGAGACGTTCGCGATTCTGCTGAGTTTGGCACCGGTGATCGCAACGCTGAGCGGGTTCGTCGTGCTTGGCCAGGTGCTCACACTGTTCGACTTAGTCGGTGTCGGATTCGTCGTGGTTGCCTGTGCTGGCGCCCTTAGGATGCGTGCGCAGCCCGATACCAAATCTTGACTTTTATCGTCACGTCGGGAAAGCTGAACCCTATGACTGCTACGACTGCCCGCCCTGTGCCCGCCCTCGAGGTGGCAGGTCGTGCCGACATGATGATGGTCGGCATGATGGCGTGCTGTCGAATGTGCCGCTAATTTGATCCCCAGCGCACCCATGCATCCCTCGGCCGGTTTCTCGGATTCCCGAACCGGCAACGCCTCTCGTAGGCCCGCATCCAAATCGGATGCCATCGGGCGTAGTCGCCCAGACGCTGACTCACGCAGTAGCGCGTCACAGACTTCATCATCAAAGGATTCAACCACCATGTCGATCTCACACATTGCACCGCTTCCCCGCCGTAACGCCGAAGCTTCTGCCCCGCGACCGAACCTCGCTGCCGTACCCAAAGCATCCAGCTACCCCGCTGCCGCACGGACCGCGCCGGCAGAGGCAGTCGCACCGTCGCCCGAGGCCCGTGGCTTTGCGCTCTACGTCGGACTCGATGACGAGGCCGCAACCCGGGACGGTATTTCACTGACCGACCTCGTCACCGCGCTGCGCGAGGTAATCGCTGAACGTGCGCCACACGCACAGAGCTACGCATCCGTTGCCTTTGCACCCGCCGACGCCCGCGGCGAAAACATCGATCTCGTGCGCCTCGCACTGCAGGAACCCGGCGCCATTCGCGAGCGCCGCAACGCCCGCCAGGAAGAAGAGCGCGCGGAAGAAGCCAAACGAGCCGCCGCCAAGGTCACGATTGACACCTCGCGCAAGCGTGTTGAGGTCCACGGCGAAAATGCGGAATTCACCTACAAGGAGTTCGAACTGCTGCAGGCACTCGTGCTCCGCGAAGGTCGCACCGTGAGCCGTGAAGAGATCATCGACGTACTGTGGCGCGACACCACCGAAGAGCGCCCACACGAACGCACGATTGACGTTCACGTGCGCCGCCTGCGCCAGCGCCTGGGCGAGTATGCGGATGTGGTGCGGACGGTTCGTGGCAGCGGTTACCGCTTCGACCGTCACGCTGACGTGCGGGTCGTGCACGCGCCGAGCCCCTCGCCCGATCGCGCCTGAGACATTGCTCGGCGATGGCCGAGATATTCGTTGCTTATTGCGCGCGGTTTAGCATTTTTCTAACCGACGCCACCTAAGGTGAACGGATGAAGAATCGATCCGTACGTCCAAGCGACGCGTGGGAGGCGTTGTTCCGCGCGCAGGTGTCCGTCATGCGTGACCTTCGCGAAGAATTTACCGGATTCGGCATCACGATGAACGAGTACGACGTCCTCTTCAATGTGTACCGGGCGCCGCAGCACCGGCTTCGCTTGCGTGACCTCAACCGAAATGTGTTGATCACCCAGTCTTCGGTATCGCGTCTGATCGACCGCCTCGTCAATCGTGACTTCATTGTGAAGACCGAGGATGAGTTCGATGCTCGTGGCACGATTGTTTCGCTCACGGAGTCGGGAATCCGTGCATTCCGCAAGGCCGTTGGCGTGCACACGCAGCACATTAACGATCACATCGGTCGCGCGCTTACCCCCGAACAACAGGCCCAGCTCCACGAACTGTGCATGATCCTGCTGGAATCACAGGAAAAGGAGCGGGACGAGGGGAACTAGCGTCGGGGCGTATTGAACCGCGTTAGTCGCGACAATGACGCGGTCCGCGTCACCCGCGACAGCATCATGATCCGCGTCACCCGCGACAGCATCATGATCCGCGTCACCCGCGGATGTACGCCCAACCCTCAAACTGGCGCTGGGCGGCGTGCGCGGTTGCGGTGGCGGCGAGGTGCACGCCATCCAGCAGGTCATCTTCTGTAATGCCGTTGCCCTGAGCGGCAAGCGAGCACAACCACACCTGCACCGTAGGCAGCTCGGCAAGGGCTGCCTTGAGCTTGTCCGCCTCCGCGGACTGCTTCGTGGCACCGCGCACTGCGCCACCCTGAGCGAGGATGTCCACGCGCACATCCTCGCCGAGCGCCGCGATCGCATTTCGAGCCGAGGCGGTGGCCATCAGGATGCGGGCAGGATTGTCATCAGCGACGTGGTACACGAAACCGCGAGTTGAGTCAGTCATCGCCCCAGTCTATGGGCGCATGACGTCAACTATTGGTGGCATTTCGCCCCTCAACTCGCGAACTGCACCTCACGCAGGTACTATTGTCAAGACAAGAGCGCAAAGGAGTTGCCTTGTCAATGCAACGTCGCACCTGAGGAGGGATTCGGCATGGCCCAGCCGGAACACACACTACCCGTCGAACTCTTCATTGATCTCGAACGCTCAGGCCCGGTTCCGCTCTACCACCAGGTTGCCAAACGGCTTGAGCAGGCAATCTACGACGAGGTCCTCCCCTCCGGTGCGCGACTCGAAAACGAAGTATCACTCGGTCAACGGCTCGGAATCTCTCGCCCCACCATCCGCCGCGCCATCCAGGAGCTCGTCGACAAGGGGCTGCTCGTGCGGCGTCGAGGCGTCGGCACCCAAGTTGTCCACGGCAAGGTCAATCGCAATGTCGACCTCACGAGTCTGTTTGAAGACCTGCAGCGCACCGGACAAAAGCCCGAAACAGAACTACTCTCCGCAGAAATTGAGACGGCCAACGACACCGTCGCGGAAGCACTCGGCGTAGAAGTCGGCAGCGAAGTGCTGCACATCACGCGACTGCGCAAGGCCGACGGTGCCCCGATTGCAATCCTCGACAATATTCTTCCCGCGGACTTTACCGACCTCAGCACCGACGCGCTTAAGACCCATGCGCTCTATCAGCTGCTGCGCGCACGCGGTGTCACGCTGCGCGTCGCCAAGCAACGAATTGGTGCGCGCGAGGCCACCGCATCCGAAAGCGAGCTGCTCGATATCCGCAAGGGCGGCGCGCTCCTCACAATGGAACGCACCGCATTCGACAGTTCCGGGCGAGCGATCGAGTACGGACAGCACATCTACCGACCAGAGCTGTATCAGTTCGAAATGACCCTGGTCGACCGTTAACGAGGCTCCGGACTGCGTTTTCAGAATTGCGAGTTCGCCGGCGAAGTATTGCGCCCGAGCAGCTTCCGCTAGCACCGGCACGAGTGCTACGCTCGATGCGAATGTATTGACATAACAACATTCATACAACCCGCTATTTCGTGACCCAGGCATCCGGAGTCACTCAGTCTCGAAGGAGAGATCATGCAACTCGGTGTGTACAACGCCATCCTCCACGACCGGTCCCTCCCTGAGGCGATCAAGGTGATCGCCGATCTTGGGCTCACCGGTATCGAGCTGAACACGGGCGGCTTTTTGCCCGCAGTTCACGTTCCCACCTTTGACGACATTCTCGACAGTGACACTGCGCGAGACGACTTCCTCGGGCTCTTCGAGGGCACCGGTGTCCAGATCGCCGGGCTCAACTGCAATGGCAATCCTCTCCACCCCAACCGCGCGATTGGCGACAAGCACGCCGAAGACATCCGCCGTTCGATTCGTCTCGCCAACCGTCTCGGTCAGACCCGCGTCGTCACCATGTCCGGACTCCCTGGCAGCGAGGACGGCGCAAAGAATGTGAACTGGGTCGTCAACGCCTGGAACTCCGCCGCCCTCGACGTCATCGACTACCAAATGGGCATCGCCGCTGACTTCTGGCGCGAAACCGACAAGCTCGCGCAGGACAACGACGTGAAGGTCGCCCTCGAACTGCACCCGCAAAACGTCGCCTTCAACTCGGCAAACTTCCTCGAGCTCGTCGAGCGCGCCGGCACGACCAATGTCGGTGTCGAGCTGGACGCATCCCACCTCTTCTGGCAGCAGATGGACCCGGTTGCGGTCGTCCGCTACCTCGGTGATCACGTTGTCCACGCGGCAGCCAAGGATGTGCGGGTCAACCCCGAGTTCGCAGCGATCAACGGTGTGCTCGACAACAGCTTCCGCAAGCTCGGCCCCGACGAAGAGCGCACCAACCTCGGTGGCGACGAGTATGCAAATGAGTGGCCCAAGAACTCCGCTTGGGACTTTGTTGCGCTCGGTCGCGGTCACGATGTTGAGTTCTGGACCGAGTTCTTGCGCGCCCTCTACGAGGTCGACCCGAACATGCTCGTCAACATCGAGCACGAAGACGTCTCCCTCGGTCGTGTAGAGGGACTCGAGATCGCCGCTGACGTCCTCAAGCAGGCGGATGCTGCGCTCACTTCGAGCCTGAACGCTTAGCTAGCTGCGGGGGCTGGCTGGCCGCGGGCTGGCTCGCTGCTGGCTGGCTGGGTGGCTGGCCGCGTAGCGTCGGGCCGTCGTCGGGCCACACGGCTTCGGGCCACAGCCACCAGCGACCAACCACCAGCCCATCACGCGATACCACCTTGAATGCGGGTTACCACTTTCTGGAAAGTGGTAACCCGCATTCAAGGTGGTACGGGGTCTCACGAGGTTCGCTCCGTGCACAGCCAGGCACGTCTGAGCACCGCCGGCGCCCCTGAGCACCCACGCGCTTCCGGTACCACCGAAAACGCAGCTGATCGCCAACGCGGCAGTCTTCACAATTTGGGGACCACCGAAAATGCGGCTTACTACTTTCTGGAAAGTGGTAAGCCGCACTTTGGGTGGTACTGCGCGTCAGGTGGGATCGGGGCCGGGCGCGGCGGCGGCACAGCGCGGTGTCACGGCGGCACCACAGCAACGCAGCGCGACGGCGACGCAGCGTGGTGTCACCGCGGCACCACAGCAACGCAGCGCGACCGCGATGCAGCCAGTAGACGCGGCGATGCACCCCAGCCCACCGCTGCGCCCCGCCGCTACGCGCGGGCGGCGCCGGCCACGAGCTCGCGGATCTTGGCGAGCTGGTAGCGCGCGACATCCTCGGCGTTTTCGTTCTCGCCGAAGACGTTCGAGACGATCACGGCATCCTCGCGGTCGAGGTAGCCGATCTTGCCGAGGGTGTCGAAGAGCTCTCCCCAGTTCACGTCGCCGTCACCGATCTTCTGGTGCTGGTGTACGCGCACCGAGTTTCCGGGAGGGTTGGTGATGTACCGCAGGCCATTGGACCGGTGGTGGTTGTAGGTGTCCGCCGCAAACACGGCGCCGAGGCGGTCGCCCACTTCAGGCAGGAGCGTTGCCGCCTGGTCACCCATGTGGAATGAGTGCGAGCCGACGTACACGAAGCCGACTGACTTCGAGTTCAGCCCGCGAATTACGCGCCAGGCTTCGAGGCCGTCCTCGACAAAGTCATCGGGATGCGGGTCGATGTTAATGCGCACACCCTCCTTTTCAGCAAGTGGGATGAGCACCTCCATCGAGCGATAGAACCCGGCTTCCGAGTCTTCCGAGCGCTCGGGGCGGCCCGAAAACTCGGTATTGATCGTGTCCACGCCGAGCTGCGCGGCAATCTCAATCACGCGCGAGAAGTTGCGCACGGCAACCTCACGCTGTGGCTCCTCGGGCCAGGAAATGCGCTGCACCGGCTGCAACGCAACAATCTCAACCCCGGCATCCGCCGCCCGCTTCTTCAGACCAGCGACGAGCTCGTCGTCGGCTTTAGGCATGCGGTGGAACGGCCCGAACTCGGGGTGTGGCGTGATCTGCACGTGTTCGTAGCCGAGTCGCGCGGTGATGTCGGGCAGCTCGAGGATGCCGTGGTTGAAGTGGTACGGGGTCGGGTCATAGGCAATGCGAACCATTGGGAACTCCATTTCTCCTTTGCTGAAACTTCGTCGGTGAAATTTCGCGTCGTGCTTAGGCGTAGAACGCGGGACGCTCGGCCGACTCGATAGTGACCGGACCATCCTGCTCAAGCGCCGTGACTCCGGCTTCACAGGCGAGGGCGACGAGGTAGCCGTCCCAGGCGTTCGGACCGTCAACGAGGGTGCCCGCGCGCACGGCGTTGACCCAGCGCTGTACCTGCTGGTCGTATGCATCCGCGAAGCGGGTAACAAACGAGGTGTGCTCGGCGCGACCGTAGTTCGCTTCCTTCCACAGCTCGAGACCGCCGGGCTGACCGATGCGGCCGATTCCCTCGGCGAACACGGCCTCGGTCGACACCTGGTAGCCGAACTGCACGCTCACGTTCATCTCCAGGTCGATGAGCACGCCGTTTTCGAGTTCCATGATCACCAGGATCGGCTCGCGCAGCCGCTCCGGGGCGAGCGGGTTGCGTCGCGCGTACTTCACTTCAACGCTCTTCAGCGGCGAGCCCGCAAGCCAGGGCAGGACGTCGAATTCGTGCACCACCGAGTCAGTGATGAGCATCTTCTGGGTGTAGGCATCGGGCACCGAGGGGTTGCGGTGTGAGGCGCGCAGCATGAGCAGCTCACCCGCGTCACCGGAGGTGACGAGTTCGCGAAGCTGGCCGTACTCCGCGTCGAAGCGACGCATGAAGCCGACCTGGATGTGCGGCTTGTCAAGCTTCTGCTCGGCCTCGAGCACCTGCAGCGAGGATGCCGAGTCGGGAGTCAGCGGCTTTTCGCAGAGGATGGGTAGCCCAGCCTCAAGCGCCGGCAACAGTACCGGTTCGTGGAACTGGCCCGGGGTGGCGATGAGCACGGCGTCAACAGCGCCAGCTGCAATCGCATCCTCAATGCGAGTGAACGCTTGCGCTCCGGGTGCGTTCTCGACGGCTGCAGCCGCACGGCCAGCATCCGGCTCGATGATCGCCGAGACGACAGCGCCCTTGGTGCGTTCGGTGATGCGCTTGACGTGGTCTGCGCCCATCATGCCGGCGCCCACGACGCCGACGCGAACGTCTGGGGTGATTTCAGTGGTGTTTGTCATTGTTCTGGATTCCTCGAAATTAGTTCACGCGAGCGGCGCGAGTGCAGCTGAAAATGTGGTTGCGAGTGCGCTTGGCAATCGGGCCGGGGCGGTCGACCGAGCAACCGTACATGTCGTGCTCAACAATGCCGAAGATATTCGGGTCAAGCTGAGCCACGCGCTCGATAATCGGCGCGAGTTCGGGGATGCCGTTCGGCGGTTCCACCATGATGTCCTGTGCGACGGCGTCGGCGAATGACACGTCGTTCTTAAGGATGTCGAAGATGAGTTCCGGGTCGACCTGCTTGAGGTGCAAGTAGCCAATGCGCTCCGGGTGTTCCTCGATGAGCTTGAGGTTGTCGCCGCCATAGTAGGAGTAGTGACCGGTGTCGAGGCAAAGGTTGGTGTAGCGCTCGTCGGTTTCAGCGAGGAATCGCTTCACCTCGCGGGCCGTACCAATGTGGCTGTCCGCGTGCGAGTGGAACTGCTGCTTCATGCCGAATTCTTCGAGCAGGGCCTTGCCGAGTCGGTCGTGTCCGGCGGCGAGTTTCTGCCACTGTTCGTCGTCGAGCGTGCGCGATTCGAGTGCTTCGCCGGTGGCGTCGCTGCGCCACAGGTCGGGGATCACGACGAGGTGCTGGGCACCGAGCTTGGACGCCAGGCCCGCGACTTCGAGCGCCTGGTCCCACGCGCGCTGCCACTGGTCTTCACCCTTGTGGAAACCGGTGAATACCGTTCCGGCCGAAAGTTTCAGACCGCGCGAACCCAGCTCGTCTGCGAGCTCATTCGGGTCGGTGGGCAGGTAGCCGTATGGACCCAATTCAATCCACTCATAACCCGCATCCACCACCTCATCGAGGAAGCGTTTCCAGGGCACCTGTCCGGGATCGTTAGGAAACCACACTCCCCACGAGTCGGGTGCGGTACCGATACGGATGGCTGCCGTGTCGCTGTTCGTCATGCGTTGAATCTCCTTCGACTCGATACTTCCTACCCCGGCGCCTAACCGAGGAGGGGCTTTTGGTTGGCCTTGTGGCCCAGGTACTCGTCATACGCCTGCTGCGTACTGTCGAGTTCAGATACCTCCGACACCGGGACGTCCCACCAGCCCTCACCGTCGGGTGCGTAGATGAGTGGGTCGCTATTGATGTGGATGAGGGTGCTGCGCTCGGAGGCTTTCGCGCTCGCCATTGCAGCCTTGAGGTCCTCGATCGCGGATGCGGTGGGCTCGACCTCGATGACGTCGAGTCCGTAGCTGCGGGCGTTCGCGGCGAGGTCCACGGGCAGGATGTCTTCGCCCTGGAAGTTCTTCGCCGTCTCGTCGTAGCCGCGGTACCAGGTGCCGAAGCGCTGCGACCCCACGGTCTCCGAGAGGTGACCGATTGACGCGTAGCCGTGGTTTTGGATGAGCACCACAATGATCTTGATGCCCTCAGCAACCGCGGTCACCAATTCGGTGTGGAGCATGAGGTAGGAACCGTCACCGATCATGATGACAATTTCGCGGTCGGAACCGGATGCGAGCGCGCCGCGCTTGGCGCCAAGCCCACCGGCGATTTCGTAGCCCATGCACGAGAAGGCGTATTCCACGTGGTAGCCGAGCGGGTCGCGCACGCGCCACAGTTTGTGCAGATCGCCCGGGAGCGATCCGGCAGCCTGCACGATGACATCCTCCGGGTCGGTTGCAGACTGCACCGCACCGATGATTTCTGACTGGCCGGGAAGCTCGAGTCCCGAAGGCTCGAAGGCCTTGTCGACCGCAGCATCCCAAGTCGCGTTTTCGCGACGGATGGTCTCGGCGTACGCCTCATCCACGCGGAAGTCCGAGAGCTCCGACCGGAGTGCCTCGATGGTCTCGCGGGCATCGGCGACCACGGCAATCTGCGTGCCGTGCTTGTAGGCGTCGAAGCTGGCGACGTTGATGTTCACGAAGGTGACGTCAGGGTTCTGGAATGCCGTGCGGCTCGCGGTGGTGAAGTCGCTGTAGCGCGTGCCGATGCCGATCACGACGTCGGCTTCGGCCGAGATTCGGTTCGCGGCGGTCGTCCCGGTCGCGCCGATACCACCGAGGTATTGCGGGTGGTCCCACACGAGCGCGCCGCCGCCAGCCTGCGAGGTACCGACCGGAATTCCGGTGGCTTCAACGAGGATGCGCAGGGCTTCTTCGGCATTCGAGTAGATCACGCCGCCGCCGGCCACGATCACCGGACGCTTCGCACCGCGGATCGCGGCAATCGCCCGCGCGAGCGCCGCGCGTTCGGGAAGTGGGCGACGCAGATGCCACTCGCGTTCCTGCAGGAACTCAACCGGCACATCCATCACCTCGGCCTGGACATCTTCGGGAAGGGAGATGGTGACCGCACCGGTCTCGACCGGGTCGGTGAGCACGCGCATCGCCGACAGCGCGATAGAGAATAGCTTTTCGGGGCGATCGACCCGGTCGAAGAAGCGTGACAGCGGGCGGAAGGCGTCGTTCACCGTGATGCTGGTGTCGTGTGGCAGTTCCATCTGCTGCAGCACGGGGTCGGCCACGCGCGTTGCGAAGGTGTCGCTTGGCAGCAGCAGTGCGGGCAGCCGGTTCGTGGTCGCGAGGGCGGCCGCGGTCAGCATATTCGCTGCCCCCGGGCCCACCGAGGCAGCCGAGGCATAGGTCCCGAGCCGGCGGTGCATCCGGGCGTAGCCAACCGACTGGTGCACCATCGCCTGCTCATTGCGTGCCTGGAAGTAGGGCATGAGATCCGGCTGAATCTCGTTGTACTGCTTGAGGGCTTGACCGATGCCAGCGACGTTGCCGTGTCCGAAAATGCCGAAGGTGCCAGCAATGGTTCGTTCCCGGTGATCGCCGTCAACCGTCCACTGGTTGCCGAGGAACTCAATGAGTGCCTGGCTGACGGTCATTCGTTTCGTGCGTGGCGTCGCTGCCATCGGTCCTGTCCTTTACTTTGCGGATGCGGGGGTTAGTTTGCGGAGTCGTCGCCGTAGGGCAGACGCGAGTCGAAGTCCTGGTTCTCCCAGGTGGCTCGCACCCAGCCGTGTGCCGGGTCATCCTGGATATTCCAGACACGCTCTTCGTCTGGACCGGCCATGACGTTGAGGTAGTAGAGGTCGTAGCCGGGAGCTGCAACCGCGGGGCCGTGATAGCCGAAGGGCACGAGCGCGATGTCACCGGTGCGCACGATTTCGTTAATGCTGATGTCACCGGCGGCTGAGGAGTAGGTCGCGAACATGCCAAAGGGGTCGGCTTCCGCAGGCGCTTCAACGCCCTTCGAGACGGCCGACTCGAAGTAGTAGATCTCTTCGAGGCGCGACTCGTGGCCGGGGATGTTTTCGTCGTGCTTGTGGGCGGGGAAGGACGACCAGTTCTCTGACGGGGTGATGACCTCGCAGACGATGAACTTGGATGCGTCGAGCGTGGCCGTGGTGCCGAAGTTGTGCACCTGGCGGCTCGAGCGGCCGGAGCCGCGAAGCTCAACTGGAACCTCGTCCTTCGCGATATAGCGAACCGGGAACTTGCCCGTTGCGGGAGCTTCGGCAACCGAAACGCGCGCGCTTCCGGTCAGCGTGGCGGAAGCGCCAACGCCGAGGTAGAGCACGTCAGTGGGGCCGTCGAAGACCGAGGGACGGCCGACGAGATCCTGCGTTTCGGAGTTGCCTTCGGCATCCGACCACTGGACCGAGGCGGGACCATCAAGCGGGATGATGATGCGCTCAACATCGCCTGCGGGCAGCTCGAGCGAACCCGACTCCGCGAGATTTGCGACGCGCAAACCCGTGTGCGCCCAACCCTCACGGGAGCCGTCGACGACTGATTCCCAGCCGTCTTTTGCGAGTTCACCGCGTGCGAAGAACCAGTCATTGTTCTGTGCCATTGGAGTCACCTTTCGTGTGCTTCTAGAGTTCAGATCGGATGCTAGACGGCGGTTCCGTGAACCATCGCAACAGCAGTATCAACCGCGCCTGCGACATCACCGTCATGCGGATAAATCAGGGTGCGTCCCACAACAAGACCGCGCACGCCCGGCAGCGACAGCGTGTGCTGCCAGCGGGCAAAGACCTCTTCCGGGGAGCCGTTTGGCTCGCCACCGAGCAGAAGCGTCGGCAGCGTAGTGGAAGCCATGACCGCTTCCATGTTCTCGACTACCGGGAGTTTCATCCAGGTATAGGCCGAACTATTGCCGAGACCGGAGGCAATTGCGACGGACCGGATGACCTCTTCAGTACTGAGGTCGTTCGTGATCTTGCCGCCGACCCACTTACTCATGAACGGTTCGAGCATGATCGGCAGTTGCGCGTGTACCGCATCGTCCACGGCCCGCGCATTGGCCTCAAGCGTTGCGACGGTGGCGGGGTCCGCCAGGTTGATGCGCACGAGCGTCTTCGCGAAATCCAGGCCATCGCGGCGGATGCTGTCGATGCCGTAGCCGGTGAAGCGATCATCCATTTCGAAGGCCGAGCCGCGAAGGCCGCCACGGTTCATGGAGCCAACCACGATTTTGTCCTCGAGCAGGCCCATCAGTGCGAGGTCGTCGATGATGTCCGGGGTTCCGAGCACGCCATCGACGCCGGGACGCGACAGCGCGATCGCCAGGCGAGCAAGCAGTTCGTACCGGTCGGCCATCGCATTCGCGTCATCACGAACGCCCAGTGCTCCGCGGGCGGGGTGATCTGCGGCAACAATCATGAGCTTGCCGTCGCCGGCGAGCAGCGGGCGACGCTTGCGCGCGGCGAATTTCTCGGCTACCGCCTGGGGTTCCTCAGCGCGCAAGCGGCGCAGTTCCGCGAAAGTGGACTCATAGTGTTCGAGGGCGTCCGCAATACTTGTCGGTACTTCGTTCATCAGTTCTTCCCGTCCAGAATCGCCTGGATCTCGTTCGAGGTGGGCATTGCGGTGGAGCATTCGCGACGCGAGGCAACCAGCGCACCGGCAACATTCGCAAAGCGCAGGATGCGGTCAAGGTCCCAGCCTTCGAGCAGTCCGTGGCAGAGCGCGCCACCGAAGCTGTCGCCAGCGCCGAGTCCGTTGACGACCTCGATCGGGTACGGCGGCACTTCGACGAACTCATTGCGAGTCTTCGCGATGACGCCCTTCGGTCCCTGCTTCACAATCGCGAGCTCGACGCCGCGCTCGAGCAGCGCATCCGCTGCCCGCATCGGCTCGGTCTCCCCCACCGCAACTTCGCATTCCTCGCGGTTTCCCACGGCGACGGTCACGTGCTCGAGGGCCTTGCCCACTTCCTCACTCGCTTCTGCGCGCGAGTTCCAGAACACCTCGCGAAAGTCGAGGTCGAGGATGGTGTGGGGCCTTCGTGCGCGAGCTGCCCAGGCCGCGTGGTGGGCGCTTCGGCTTGGTTCTTCGCTGAGTCCGGTCACCGTGGTCCAGAAAATTTTTGCCGCACGAATCGCATCCAGGTCGAGCGACTCTTCCGGGACAGCGAGGTCCGGCGCCTTGGGCTTGCGGTAGAAGTACAGCGGGAAGTCATCCGGTGGGAAAATCTCGCAGAAGGTGACTGGGGTTTGCAGGTCATCAACCTGAATCACGTACTCGGAGGAAACGCCGAGCCGTTCGAGTTCGCGAACCACGTAGCGGCCGAATGAGTCGCCGCCTGTTCCAGAGATGAGGGCTGCGCTGTGGCCGTGCTTGGCTGCGGCAACGGCAACGTTGCCCGCGCTACCGCCAAGGTATTTGCCGAAGGTGTCAACATCTTCGAGGCCGACGCCGTCCTGCAGCGGGTAAATGTCAACACCGACGCGACCGAAGGTCAGAACGTCAATGTTCGTTGCGGTAGGAGAAGTCACGAGTCTCTCTTCAACTTTCTACGGTGATCGGATCCGGGAGGCTTCGGGCCAGCATACACCTAATGTCCTAACAACTGAACATATGGTTCTGCGGCTGAGAATTCCCGCCTCTTGGGTGCGTAAAAACAGCCGCGGGGTGTGGGAAATTGCCCACACCCCGCATGCCAAGCTAGACGGCTATCGCAGTTACGCGTGCACCGCCGCGAGTGCTGGAATCGTTGCGCCGACGCGCGCCGAGAGCTCGACGAGGCGGTTTGAGAAGCCCCATTCGTTGTCGTACCAGCCGAAGACCTTGACCTGGTTTCCCGATACCTGGGTGAGACCGGAGTCGAAGATCGTCGAGTGCGGGTTGCCGGTAATGTCCACCGACACGAGTGGATCTTCCGAGTACTCGAGGTAGTTGTTGTAGCGCTCGGATGCTGCGGCTCGCGCGAACGCGGCGTTGACCTCTTCAGCGGTCACCTCGCGCGAGAGTTGCGCGGTGAGGTCGGTAATCGAGCCAACAGGCACCGGAACGCGAAGGGCCAGGCCGGTGAGTTTTCCTTCAAGTTCCGGAACGACGAGGCCGATTGCCTTCGCCGCACCCGAGCTGGTCGGAATCGTCGACACCGCAGCCGCGCGAGCGCGTCGGAAGTCGCTGTGCGGAGCATCCAGCAATCGCTGGTCTCCCGTGTAGGCGTGAATCGTGGTCATCAGCCCGGTCTCCACGCCAAATTCGTCGTTGAGCACCTTCCCGAGGAATGCGAGCGAGTTCGTGGTGCACGATCCATTCGAGATGATGTCGTGCCGGGTGGGGTCGTACTCGTCGTCGTTGATGCCGAGCACAAGGGTCTTGACGTCGCCGCTCGCGGGCGCCGAGATGATGACCTTCTTCGCACCACTGTCGAGGTGTGCCTGCGCCGCATCCGAGGTGGTGAAGAAACCGGTGGACTCGATTACGACGTCGACCCCGAGGTCGCCCCAGGGAATATCAGCTGGGTTGCGTTCGGAGAAGACCTTGATTGATTTACCGCCGACAATGAGTTCGCCTTCGCGCGCTTCCACGCTCTGATCGAGGCGACCGAGCAGCGAGTCCCACTCGGTGAGGTTTGCGAGTGCTTTTGCGTCGGTGAGGTCGTTGACGGCAACGATGTCAATGTCTGCGTTCTGTGCGAGTGCCGCGCGGAGGTAGTTGCGGCCGATGCGACCGAAGCCGTTGATTCCGATTTTTACGGTCATGAATGTCCTTTTGCCTGGAGTTCTGAGTGAACTGGGTGATTGGAAGGGACGGAATTTGGAAAATCTGGGGACGAATAGGGACCAGCCAGTGCCGGACTGAGCATGGCTAAGTCCGGTAGCTGGGCTCGTGTGGGCTAGAGAGAAACGGTGCGGGATTCCGCGGCGCTAATCCACACAGTGTCGAGCACTTCGAGGGTGCCGACCGCTTCGGATGCGGGGACCGGCTGCGTCGCGCCAGTGTCTACGGCCGCGGCGAACTGCTCGTAGTAGTCGGTGTAGTCGCCCTGTGCGGACGGCACTGGCTGGCTTCCCTCAGCGGTGTTGAGCGTGGCCCAGCGTGCTTCAGCTTCGTATCCCCACTGCTCGCGGTTACCCAGCGGCCGCTCGCCGCGGAAGATTGCCTGTGTCTGCACATCCGTTTGCGAGGATATGAAACTGCCGCCTGCCGCGAACACCTTGAGCTCGCGCGACACGAGGCGGTTCACCTTGCTCGCCGAGATGTGGGAGTGAACACCATTTTCGTGTTCAATATTGATGAAGAAGCTCGCGTCAGTACGCCCCTCGGGCAGGTCAATCCAGTCGAGGTTCGCCGAGACGGCTTTCGCTTTGCCGAAGAGCCAGAGCGCCTGGTCCACGACGTGGCTGCCGAGATCGCGCAGCAGGCCACCGGTCGGTCCCGCCTCGAGCGATTCGGGCTCATCGAGGTTGAATGCGGATTCGAAGCGCCAGACTTCGCCGAGCTGGCCCTGATCGAGCACCTGCTTGAGGGTGCGAATATCGGTGTCCCAGCGTCGATTCTGGAAGACGCTGAGCAGTACGCCCTGCTGTGCGGCAGCGGCCACGAGTTGGCGACCGCCTTCGGCGTTCGGAGCGAATGGCTTGTCGGCAATGACATGCACGCCCGCGGCGATTGCCTCGAGAACGAGATCGCGCCGAGTCTCCGGCGGAGTGGTGATCGTCACGGCATCGACGCCCGCTTCGAGCATGTCGGTGAGGGATGCGTAGATCGGCACCTCGGGGAAGTCCTCGCGAACTTCTGCGATGCGCTGCTCGGAACGCGCGACGATGCCAACGAGTTCGACGCCGTCCGCTGCCGCAATATAGGGCGCGTGGAAGAACCGTCCACCGGTTCCATAACCGACCAAACCAAGCTTCATGGTTCCTCCTGAATTCGCTGCATTGGCACTTTGTCAGGACAACCTAGCATTGCACTCTGTCCGGCGTATAGAGGGTTGCACGTTTGCGTAACGTCCAGCCAAGTCCTGCAGGCTTTGGAAGTCGATACCCGCGAGGTGGAGATCAACATCCGTCGGCCCTGCGCGAGAGGAAGAGACCATGCCGGACCCGAGCATCAAAGACGAAGAGCTTTACCAGCGGCTGCGTGAAGAAGGGAACTCCAAAGAGAAATCAGCGCGCATTGCGAACGCGGCGGCCGCCGAGGGCCGCTCCAAGGTCGGTGAGCGCGGCGGCGAGGCCGAAGACTACGAAGACCGCACCGTTGACGAGCTTCGCGAGCGGGCGAAGGAACTCGGCCTGAGCGGCTATTCCGACCTTCGGAAGGATGAGCTGATCGAGTTGCTGCGGGAGCACTAATCCGGGTCGCACTTCCGACCGACAGATCTCAGGCCAACGGGCGACGTGCGGACAGCTGCACCGCAATACGCTGGTGAGCATCCTGCACATCCGGACCGCGACAGTCGGTCACCGCAACTAGGGACGGATACTGATGCTCGACGAAGGTCGCGACCTGCCCACGCTCGAGGAAACCACCGGGGAACCGGGACAAGTCGCAAGACGCCGGAACCGCAGCATCCGGAATACCGCGATTTGGTCGGGGATCACCTTCCTGATTGCGGCGGGGCTAGTGGTGCTGACAGGCTGGCTGTTTTTCACACCGTCCAAGATGCTTTCGTCACCGTTCGAGGGCACGGAGGTACTTTGCCCGCCCCTGTCGGCGGGAGTCTTCGAACCCGCTCATATGAGTTCGCTCCAGATCGACAATGTGACCGAGGCGCTCGATGCCTATGAGGCCGAACGCGGCCTGGAGTCAGACATCGCGCGATCTCTCCGGTACGAGGACATCACTGAACAGGGTCCGCTCGCCTGTGCGGTCGTGCGCGACAACCGGCAAACCGCGTTCTTCTTCAGCGCGGCGCTCGCCGCCGGTGCGATCTACGCGTTCGTCCGCTGCGGCCGCGCTTGGATGCGTGCGACGGCCGATCGGTGAGTGGCAATACGCCACGCAGACTGAGGGGTCGCGTTACGCCTGCCGCGCGCGGGTGATTGCCAGGCGCACGAGCGCCGCCGAGCCGATACCGAAATCATCCGCTTGTTCGGTCGCCTCGAGCATGGCATCCGTCACCTCTGACCAGGGATGCTGGCGTGCATATATCCGCATCCGGTGCCAGTCCTCGAAATCACCACGTTCCAACGCGGTGACATAGCCTTCGAACCCCCACATCTCGACAGGATCGGCCGGGGTGACGCTCAGATTGCGGAACTGCAAATTAGTCATTTCTAGGTTCCATTCTCTCGGCGACTTCCTGGCAAGCAGTGACCACTTGTGCCCAGTCCGTGAAAGCGCGATCCAGTCCCTTGTAGTGGTCGAGTTGGCCAATGACCCGAGAATCCTTCGGCTCCGGGTTCGCGAGCCGACCTGCGACCTGCCCGGCAACACTCACCGCGGGTTGCTTCGTGAGATCCGGCGAATAATAATCATCCATGCTCTCAAGCACGTGCGCGGCCTGTTCGACACCGAGGTAGCCAGTCATCGCGGCCACGTCGAGGTAGTCACGCACCTGGTTGCGCTGCACGACGAGGAACGCTTTGATCCGGAGGGACTCGACAGCGGTGGGAATACGCAGTGGTCGGTTCTGCACGAGTACCGTCACCGTCTCCAGCGGTTTCTTCCGCCGAAGCTGACGGACGCCTGCTTCCACTCCCTCGTAGGAACCGAGGATCGTGAGTTTTCGATCGGGGTCAGCTCTGGCGAGACGCCATGCAGGTTCGCTTTCAAGTGATTTCAATACGTCGTCGTAGATGGGCGCAAGGTCCGCGACAACATGGTCGTGGTCAACGCTCAGTCGATGTCGGGCCCAAAACGCGGCGGCACTGCCGCCGACCATTGTCGCGTCGGGGACGATGCGCTGGAATTCAGAAGCGCTCTTCAACACTTGTTGAAATTCTCGAGGATATTCTTCGAGGTCGATAACGTCGAACGGGTCGTTTGTCACAGACTCTCCTTGGTGCCCCAGCTGTACCAAAGCGTCATCTCGGTCATCGTCGCTACATCGCTGCGCATCTGCATGATCCACGAGCCCCTCCTGGCGATCATGGCTTCGTCCGGAATACCAGAAACGGCCCGCTACGAATAATACGCTGCGAGCCGTTCAGTTCTGTCTCCACACAGATGGTTGAGTCACAAAACTCAGTGCGCCTGGAGGGACTCGAACCCCCAACCTTCTGATCCGTAGTCAGATGCTCTATCCATTGAGC
>NZ_JBQDBE010000008.1:0-89073 GCF_052090685.1 Gulosibacter sp.
CTACTTGAGGCAACGAATCAACCTTCCCGGAGGTATTGACATGAGGCAACAGGCCCCGACTTTATCCCCGGTCTTCGCCCTCTTCGAGTAGGTCCCTAAGCTTGTCCCAGCGTGGGTCGGTGGATTCCTCGGGTTCAGGAAGGGGTTCGGTGAGTTTTTCACCGGTGTCCGGGTCAAGTCCGAGGCAACCCGGCTCACACAGGGGCTGAAATGGCAGTTCCAGCACAACCGCGTCGCGAATCGGTCCCTCGAGATCGAGCAGGTCCTGCTTGATCACATATTCGACCGATTCTTCGGGCTCATAGCTATACAGCTCGGTCACCGTGCCCGACCACGATTGCGAAAGGTCCTGCAGGCAACGACTGCAATTACCGGTGAGGGTCCCCGACACATCGGCCGTGGCCAGGATGCCGTCCATCAGCGTTTCGAGGCGCAGATCGATTTCCAGGACTGCGCCCCTATCGAAATAGATCATGCCTTCGCCGATGCGTTCCGGCACCGTGACGTCAAGTTCGAGTTCCCGCATAGTGCCCGGCCGGTTGACAATCGTGGCCACATTCACGGCATACGGTGAAGTTGTCATGCCGCGAGTCTACGCCCTGCGCGGGGCTCGAGAGCTACCGCTTTCGCTCTAGGCGATGATGTTCGGATCGGTGTCGCCCTGCAAAAACTCGCGGACTACTTCGGGAACGTACGGAGACACATCCCCACCCAGGGATGCAACCTGTCGCACGAGCGAGCTCGAGACGTGTGCGTGCTGCGGGTTGGGCATCATGAACATCGTTTCGATGCGCGCGAGGTTGCGGTTGACGATCGCCATGGGGGTTTCGTAGTCGACGTCCTTTGACCCGCGCACGCCCTTAACGATGACGCTGGCGCCCACATCGGTGCAGTAGTCGACGAGCAATCCGACGCTCCACGAGCGCACCACGATATTGTCGGGTGCGCCCGTTTCGAGCAGTGCCTGCTCGATGAGTTCGAGCCTGCGGGCGATCGGTATCATCGCGGTTTTGTCCGGATTGTGCACGACGAGCACGTGCACTTCATCGAATACATTAGCGGTGCGCGCAACCACGTCGAGGTGGCCAAGCGTCACCGGATCGAAGGACCCCGGGACAACTGCAATGTTGGACATGCGCTCTATCGTATTAGGTAACAACCTGGACACGCTACGCGGCGAAGAGGGTGTCCCCCACAAACCCACCCGCGGCAGGCACCGGAGGTACTGCAAATACTGCCGAGCCAATCGGAACGGTCCATTCATTGAGTAAATCGGCTTCGGCGAGTCGCTGCTGAATCGGCACGAACTGGGTCACCGGATTCGCCTGCACCGCACCAAACAGCAGCCCCGAGTCCGAAACCGCCGCGCCCATCCCTCCCACACCCGAGACCGGATGGTCGTAGTTATAGGTAAGTCGGTGGAAGCGTTCACGCGGGTCCTCCGACCGCGAACGTCGAATGTGGCTGGCCGGATTGATGACCGTAAAGCCCTGCGGGGTGAGTGCCTCGAAGTCGGGTTCGTCGTGCTCCGCCGATCCCGTCAGCGGTGCACCGGTGTCGAATCGCCGTCCGATCGCGGCATCCCTTCCTGGCACATCCACTTCATCCCAGGTCTCCATATTCATTTGGATACGTCGCAAGACAAAGCTGGTGCCACCGGCGAGCCAGTCTGGCGCGGCTCCGCCAAGCCCGGTTGTCCCGTTGTGGCCAACCCATACGAGTTGGTCGAAGTCCTCGGTTCCGGGTTGCGGGTTCACCGTGCCATCGATCTGCCCGAAGAGGTTGCGCTGCGTCGTTCCGGGTTTCAGCGAACCGCGTGCGTTTCGGAAGCCCGGCTCTTGCCAGCGGATCGTTGTGTATGCCCGGAGGTCCTTCAGGATCATTCGCTGCGCGTGTGCCAGGGTGAGCGGATCATCGCAGGCAATGAGCACAAGCAGGTCGCCGCCCGACCAGGCCTCCTCGAGCCTGTCAATCGAGAACGCGGGCAGCGGTTGCAGCCAGTCTGGACGGGCATTCGGATTCACCAGGTCGACTAGTCCCTGACCGAAACCGAAGGTGATCGACAACCCCGCGGGGGTTTCGGCGAGCTGGGGCTCCTGGTCCCCGATCGGCGCGTAGCCGGCCATGAGCCGGTTTGCGTCTTCGGTCAGGATGCCCAGCAGAGCCGCGAGTCGGCCGCGGTCGACGGCCTCGTTCAGGTCGGCAGCGATGAATACCGCGTGTGCTGGTGGCTCCGCCTGGAATCCACGTGGGTGACGATCGCTCGGCGGTGCCGTGTCCGTACCGAAGGTTTCCTGTCCGGTGACGCGCTGCACTGCAACCCCTCCCGCGAGAAGGGCTGCAGCGCCAACGCCAAACCCGGCCGCGCCGACGAGAACATCCCGTCGACGCGGCCCGATCGGGTTCGCGGCGCGCTTTTTGGCGTCGCCGCTCTGGTCAACACCGCTCGGTTGATTGGCACCGCTCGGTTGAGCAGCACCGCTCCGTTGATTAGCGCTGCGTTGTTTCGACATTGCGATTATTCGTGATCATGCTCACTGTGGTCATGCTCTTCGTGCTCGTGCTCGTGCTCGTGCTCGTGCTCGTGCTCGTGCTCGTGCTCACTGTGATCGTGCTCGGGCGCATAGGTTTCTTGCGCCCCGGTGTACTCCTTCGCGATCGCGTCAAATTCGTACTCCTCGCCGGAATCCGTGGTGAGCGTCACACTCACCGTGTCGCCAGGCAGAATCTCGCCCGTCAGGCTCATGAGCATGATGTGGTTGCCACCGGGTTCAAGGACGTAGTCCTCCCGTGCTGGCACGGTGATGCCGCCCTCAATCTCTTGCATGACACTCGAGCCATCTGACTGCACGATGGTTTCGTGCAATTCGGTCATGTCGGCAATATCCGCGGAGGCCGACACAATCGTGAAGTCCTCGTCGGTGATGTTGCTGATCGTGCCGAAGACCCCGGTCATGTCGGTGTCGGTGGCTTTAATCCAGGGGTCGGCAATGGTGAAGACGTCGGTCTGCTGGATGTCGGTTCCCGCTTCGGGTTCAGTCTCGGTTGCGTTGCTGGCGCATCCGGTCAGAACCAGGGCGGAGATGAGTATTGCGGGCGCGACAACGCGCCGCAGGGTTGCGGTAGTCATTTTCTGAAGTGCTTTCTAGAGAAGTGGTATGTAAAAGGAACCGTCGAGCTAGTTGCTCGAGTCACCGGTTCCCGGACCCTGCCCCGGAGTATTGCCTCGACGCATCCGCATGATGAATGCCACGATCGCACCGGCGGCAACGAGCAGTGCAACGCCGCCGAGCGCGAATGTCATCCACGGCGCCATGCCGCCCTCCGAGTCAGCCGCCTCTGGGCTGCCGAACTCGCCACCGTTTTCGGTGGAGTCGCCCGGAACTGCACCCGGAGCGATTTCCTGTTCGGCCGCCTCGTCGCCATTCTCGGCGGCAGCGTCGGCCGAGTCCGCAGCGGGTTCTTCCGCGGCTGGATCACCAGCTACCGAGAAGTTGATCGTGCCCGAGATCGGGTGGCCGTCTTGTGACACGACGCGCCAGTTGAGCGCGTAGGAGCCTGCCGGAAGTTCCGGCAGTGGCTGCGTGAGGGTGTCGTAGTCGGTCGTAAAGGTCTCTGGCAGTTCAATTACTTCGGAAGTGTCGGCGTTCACGAGTGCAATTTCCGCGCCGATCTCAACAACTTCGGCCGAGAATCGCAGCGTTGCTTCGGTCGGTGACTGCGCAAGTTCTTCGTCGGGAAGCGGCGAAGAATCAATGAGTTGGTCGTGTGCTGTCGCCGCCCCGAGGGGGGATACAGCAAAGAACAGTGCCGCGAGCGCGAACACTGCGAGCACGAAGAAGCGTGGTTTTTGGATACGTTGAATCACGTGTGGTCTCCGGTTCAGGTAAAGAAATAGTCAGCTTGCGATTACGCAAGGACCGGAGGACCCCTCCCCTGCACCAGCGCAAAGACTCTTGCGGCAAGTGGGCGAATGAGCGCGGTATCTACGCGGATGCGCGGCACTCGCGGGAGCGCACGGGTCGCGTCGACGACGCTTCCCCATTCGCCAATTTTCGTGACGGCCGTACCTAAGGCGTGCACCAGGCTGCGCAGCAGCGCCTCGCCGTACCAGACGCATCCTACCGTGATGACGGCGGCGGCAAGGTGCGCGAGCAGCATCCAGACATCGACGCCAATGACCGCACCCGAGGATGCGACCGTGAGGTCAAAATGCCCGCTGCCGTGGTGGTGAGCGTGCGCTGAGGTGTCGCCTGAGACGGTGACCGAACCGGTACCGGCCATCGCGAAGAAGGTGTGGAAGAGTGCCTGGCTGGCGAAGATTGCGGCGCCTGAGCGAACTCGGGTAAATTTCCGCCCCACCAAGGGCACGCTGATAGCTGCCGCAATGACAATGGCAACCCCGAGCGCAATCGGCTCCGGCGTATTTCCGTGCGCAATGCCGTGGAACAGGGCCGCAGGTACGGTGGCGACAACGCCCAGTCCCCAGCCGCGCGCGAGCGTCAATGGCCCGTTGGCCCGGCTCGCATCCCGCTCAGTCATATCTGACCAGTCTACTCCGCGGGAATCGCACTCACGAGGCAGGCTGATTGACGGGCAGCCGCCGACAAAATACGTCTACCCCATCTCGAGGTGCGCGACGACCTGTCCGGAGAGTCGGCGCAGCGCGGCCTTGAGTTCCGGCGCCTTCTTGAGGTCAGGATCGAGTTCGAGGAAGGCAATCGCTGCCGCGCGCGCTTCGCTAATGACTTCGCCATCCTTGGTCACGCGCAGCACCTTGAGTGAAGATTGTCCGCCCGACTGCCTGGAGCCGAGCACATCCCCCTCACGGCGCAACTCGAGGTCGCGTTCGGCGAGTTCGAAGCCGTCAATGGTGTCTGCCACGGCCGACACCCGCTCATAGGCAAGCGAAACCGGTGGTGCCTCGGTCACGAGCAGGCACACCCCGGGGTGCTCGCCTCGTCCGACGCGACCACGTAGCTGATGGAGCTGCGAAACGCCGAAGCGGTCCGCATCCATCACCACCATGACCGAGGCATTCGGGACATTCACTCCGACCTCAATCACGGTCGTGGCGACCACGATGTCGATCTCACCCGCGGCAAAGTGCCGCATCACCGCATCCTTTTCATCGGCCGACATGCGACCGTGTAGCGGCTCAATCTTGCGCCCGCGGAACACCGGATTTTGTTGCAGTAACTCGAGCATTTCGGCCACCGACATCGCGGTGGAGTCTTCATTCTCGCCCGGTTCAATCGAGGGGCACACCACGAAGGCTTGGCGGCCGGCGGCGAGTTCTTCGGCAGTGCGCTCCCAGACGCGGCTGACCCACGTGGGATGCTCAGCCAAGCTGACGACGAAGCTCGAGATTCCGGCGCGGCCGGCGGGCAGTTGGCGCAGAGTTGATACTTCGAGGTCACCGAAGGTGGTCATCGCAACCGTGCGCGGGATCGGTGTTGCGGTGAGCACCAGCACGTGCGGATTCGTCTTCCCCTTGCGGCGGAGCGTCTCCCGCTGTTCGACGCCGAAGCGGTGCTGTTCGTCGATGACCACGAGGCCGAGATCTTCGAATTCAACGCCCTCGCTGAGGAGCGCATGCGTCCCCACGACAATGCGCGCATCCCCGGTCACCAGCCGCAGCATCGCCTTCTGCCGTTCCGCCTTGGTGAGTGATCCGGTGAGGAGCGTGGGCATGAGCTGTGCCGCAAGGTCGGGCCCGAGCGCCTCGGTGATGGAACGGAGGTGCTGATTAGCGAGCACTTCGGTGGGTGCCAGAAGTGCCGACTGACCACCCGATTCGGCCACCTGCAGCATGGCTCGAACCGCAACGAGGGTCTTTCCAGATCCGACTTCACCTTGCAGGAGTCGGTGCATCGGTTCTTGCGTGGCGATTTCACGCGCGATTGTCTCTCCGACTTCGTGCTGATCCTCGGTGAGCGAAAACGGCAGACTCGCGTCGAGCTGCGTGACGAGCCCGTCCGTGCTCAAGGGGCGCGGTGTCGCGGGATTCGCCATCGCGACGTATCGCTGCTGTAGGAGCGCCGCCTGCAACAAGAACGCTTCGGTGAACTTCAGCGTCACCAACGCGCTGAGCACGTCATGGTCGGTCTTCGGTTGGTGGATGCGCCGAATGGCCGAGTCGTAATCGAGTTCAAATCGATGCGCGCGGATTTCAGCGGGGACCGGGTCGGGCACTTCCGGGAGGAGGTCGAGCGCATTCACGATGAGTTGGTGGATGCGCCAGGTCTGCATGCCCGCGGTCGCCGGGTAGACCGGCAGCGGCCGCTTCACAAACTCCAGGAAACCCTCATCGGTGTCGTACTCCGAAAAGAGCACGCAGTCGGGATGGGTGAGCTGCGGTTTGCCGCGGTAGAGCTTGACCTTCCCGGAGAACATCCCGCGCTGACCGGGCTGCAGTTGCTTCACGCGCCACTGCTGATTGAAAAAGGTCACGGTGAGCGAACCGGAGCCGTCACTGATCTCAATTTCCTGTCGCGTCCCGTGGCGGCTGCGCATCCGATTACTCGTCGCGCTCACGACGTCCGCGAACACGGTCACGTGGACATCGTTTTCGAGTTCGCCCAGCTGCGCATGCTCCCCGGGTTTCTGGTGGCGTCGCGGCAGATAGGTGACGAGGTCCCCCACTGTCTCCAGCCCGAGCTCCACCCGTACCTCCGTCGCATCCGCCTCGGACATGACGTGTTCGATGGGCGACTCCAGCGTGACCGGCTCTCCTCGGTATCCGAGCGGTATGTCTTCGCGCGGGCTCACTTGCGCCTCCGAGATACAACGGATGCGGGGAACCACTTCGCGCGACGACGGACTTTTTCGTTCGCGTGCTCGAGCATTCCCGCCCGAACCGCTTCCACATCGCGCCAATACACGGGCTCGTGTTGCGGTCGCTCGGGGTCGGCGAAGGCCGCGGCATCGAGTGCGATGCCGAGTCGGCGCAGCGCTTCGGCGCGTTCGTCGCCGGGCATGAGTCCGATCGTGGTGGCGAGTCGGCCGATCATGGTGCCGGTGGTGCGGCCGCGCGGGAGCCGCAGCTGCAGGTCCGTCGCGGTGTCGAGCACTTCGTGCCAAGCGGCTGCGGCCGCATCCTGCTCGCCAGCCGACACGGTCGCTTGCCGTTGCTTCGTGGTTCTGGCGCGCAGCAGTCGAGGCAGGAACACGAGGGCCGCCAGGATCAGCAGCACAATCACGATCGCCCCGATCGTGATTGCGGTACCGAGCCAGTCACTGTCGGAGACATCGGCGCGACTATCGTCTTCCGTGCTCTCCGTGGGGTCTTGCTCTTCGCCGGCATCGGTGGGTTCGGGCTCCGATTCGCCACTTTCCGGGGTCGGGGTGGGGGTCGGCGCGAAGGATTCCTCGGGCGGCGCCTGAGTCTCAGCGGGGTCTTCCACCTCCGCGACTTGGGTCTCGCCGATGCCGGAGCTCGGGGTGGTTTCGAACGGTACCCAGCCGTAGCCCGGGACGTAGAACTCCGCCCAAGCGTGCAGGTTGTCGGTGGTCACCGAGTACACGGGCTGACCAATATCATTCACGCTCGTGAAGGTTCCGGGGGTGAACCCGACTTGGATGCGTGTGGGGATGTCGAGGAGGCGACCCATGATTGCCATGGTGCTCGAGAAGTGCACGCAGTAACCGCTGCGGGTTTGCAGGAACTGGTTGATGACCTCGAGGCTCGTCCCGTCGTAACCACCGGAGACCGGAGCCTGCTCGGAGTAGTCGAATGCGCCACCGGTGAACCAAGACTGTAGCTGCAGCGCTTTCTCGTACTGCGTCGCATTCGGGTCGACGACTTCCTCCATCGCGGCTCGAATTGAGTCGAGGGCGGGGTCTTCGGGGAGTTCGAGATAGTGAGCGAAAGGCTCCCCGGAACCGAAGTCAATGTCCAGCATGACCAGTGTTTCTTCGGTCGGACGAGGAATCACGCTGTCCACGTGGAAGCTCTGCGCGAGCGCATCGCCTGCCATATTGCGGATGTTGCCGGTCTCGGCATTCCAGCCGTATTCACCTTCAACGGTACCGAGGCGAAGGGGGTTCGAAGGATGCGGCAGGTAGGCACTGACACCCTGCTCCATGACGATATTGCTATTGACCTCGAGGAGATCGAGCTCGTCCTCCGATTCCAAAGGCAGCGGGAAATCTTGTATCGGCAGCGGTAAATCCGCCTCACCCAGGATTTCATCCGCGGTGAATTCACCCGGTTGCCACTCGGTCTCCGCGTCGAATTCCGAGAGCGTCACGAGCGAGAGATAGGGCAGCTCGCCCGCGGTTTGCGAGGTTGCGTAGCGCAGCACCTCAACGGGGGTGTTGCGTCGGAGGTCATCACCGAGGTCAATGATCGGGTTGACACGGTTCGTCGAGATGGAGGTGTTCGGGCCGAGTGCCGTCCACCAAATACCGCTCGGCCCGGGCGCCAGAAGAGCGATTAACAGCGCCACGAGCACCGTGAGCGCGCCGGTGCCGACGGTGCCGAGTAGGCCACCGGACCCGCGGCTTTCGAGTGAGAATCCCGTATGAGAGCGCTCTTCATCGGCAATCTGCTGCAGCCAGCGATGCCCCAGATACAAATAGAGCACCGTGATTACCGCGAAGAGTACCCAGTACCACCAGGATGCGGGTTCGAGGCCGACGGCGATCGGTACCACCACGATCGGCGCAATCGTAATCAACGCGGTAGCCGGTGCGCGCAGCACGCTTGCGAGCAGATCGGCAATGAGTGCAAGCAGTCCCATCGCCATGGCCATCACGAAGATGGTCGCGGGTGTCTCACGGAGCGGCGGTTGGTCGCTCGGGAGTTGTTGCACAAGGCCGGTAATTTGTCGGCCCACGGCGGAGAAGATATCGGTTACGCCCGAGGGCTGTGCCAGCACGAGTCCGGCAATGGCCCAAGCGATGAGCCCCACTACTATCCCGAGCAGTCGGGAGGTGGTGAGCCGTCGCGAGAGCTGCATGACTGCGAGCAGCACGATGATCGTGATCATGGCGGGCAAGAGCCATGCCCCGCCGATCACAATTGGGCTCGCGAGGAGTGCGCCGCTGCACATAAGCAGCATGAGCCCGATGGTCAGGAACCAGGAGCCGCGTTCTTTCATTCGGCAACTCCAAATCTCCGGATTGCGTCCCACGGGTTCCGCGCGGTCGTGTCCATGTGCACGACCTGCCAGCCTGCGTTGATAAACGCATTGATCGAATCTGCTCCGGCATCACGCGGCCCGCACAGCACCGCGATCGCTGGTGCGCCAAACTCGGCGAGCTCGAGGGCCGCCTCGTGGTTTGGTGCGTCAGCACGCGTCACCAGTACGAGCGGTCCGCGACCGATGCTCGCAACCCGAGCGCCAAGATCGAGGTAGTCATTGTCATCCTCGTGCTTGGCGGGCTGTACCAGCATGAGGTGACGCATCACGCGTCCCAGGTGTTCGGATGCGCTCGTGCGCATCAGCTCTGTTTCTTCCGGTTCGGTCTCGGAATGGGTTTCGAGCAGTTCCGTGTCGTAGCCGAGTGCGTGCAGTCGCGTGAGCACGGAGGCGACCACCGAGACGCCGAGTTCGAAACCGGGGTCGATGTACGGGTGCGTGGTCGGCATCGTGTCAAACACCACGAGGGCAACGACTTCGGCGTGGTGTTCTTCTTGCCGGACTCGTAATTCACCCGCTCGTGCCGTGGCTCGCCAGTGGACGCGGCGGAGCGCATCGCTGCGCCGGTACTCGCGGGTGACGACATCATCCGCATCCCCCGAACGGCCGAGCGCAACATCGGCTTCAGAGCCGGTGCGAAGTGCGGGAATGTCGAGCCGGTCCACGTCGTGGACGTGCGGCCAGACTTCAATTTGTACCGGGTCGCCCACGCGAATCACTCGTTTGGTGAGCCCGAGTCCGTCAATGTTCTCGAGAAACAGCGGCCCAATCTCGCTGATGCCGCGGCGCATCCTGGTGAGACCGTACGCGATGCGGCGACGGCGTCGGCCCTCACGAGGATGCAGGCGACTCGCGACTGCGGCAAGCACACCGGCGATGTGGTTGCTGTCGGTTCCGGTGACGACGTCCATATAGGTGGTCGGTTCCAGCCCGAAGATCGACTTATTGCGGACCTCGGCAACAACCCGGACGCGGTCACCGGCCGCGACCGTGGTGGGATATACCGAACGCTCCACCTCAAGCTTTGGGCGCGCGATGAGCCGCAGCAACAGCGTGAGCACCGGTAGCAGGAAGAGCGCGATGCCGAAAAAGCGCAGTTCGTTGACGCCGAAGAGTTCCGCCACCACGATCACCAGTGCCCCCGAGATCATGAGACCCCAGGCACGAGCGGTTGGTCGCAGTCGCCGTGCGCGCACCGGCTGCGTTTCGGGTTTTGGCATGTGGATTAGGCTCCGGTTGGCGCCGGGATTTGTGCCGCGATCTGCTCAAGCACGCGGCTCGATTCCACATAAGAACTTGATTTACGACCCGCACGGCTGCCAATCACAAGGCGGTGGGCGAATACTCGGACCAGCAGCGAACGCACATCGTCCGGAATCACATACGCCCGTCCCGTAATCGCCGCCGATGCCTTGGCAGCGCGGAGCAGGTGGAGCGATGCACGGGGGCTCACACCAACGCGCACGGCCTCGTGTTCGCGCGTTGCGCGAGCCAAGTCGACAACGTACTGCTTCACGCTCGGGGCGACGAAAACATCCTGCACCTGCGCGATCATCGTGCGCACCTGTGCTGCGCTCACCACGGGCGTGAGGTTCGACAACGGGTCGACCCGGTCACGGGACTCGAGCATGTGCAGCTCCGAGTCGCGGTCCGGATAGCCCATCGAAATGCGCGCCATAAAGCGGTCTCGCTGTGCTTCAGGGAGGGCGTAGGTCCCCTCCATCTCAGCGGGGTTCTGCGTGGCGAACACAGTGAACGGGTCCGGCAGTCGGTGCGTCTGGCCATCCACCGACACCTGACGCTCCTCCATGCATTCGAGGAGGGCCGACTGCGTCTTCGGCGAGGCACGGTTAATCTCATCGCCAATGACGACATTCGCAAATACTGGCCCCGGTTGAAACTCAAATTCGGCCTTGCGCTGGTCGAAAATCGCCACACCGGTCACGTCGCTCGGGAGCATATCCGGAGTGAACTGGATGCGGTTGACCTTGGAGTCCATCGCGCGCGCGAGAGTCTTCGCGAGCACCGTCTTACCGACGCCCGGAACATCCTCGACGAGCAAGTGGCCACCGGCGAGCAACACGGTCACCGCCATGCGCACCTGTTCGGGTTTGCCGACGACAACGCTCGACACTGCTTCCTGAAGTCGGCTGGCGTTTTCAAACAGCGCATTGGTTGGGGTGGCGTGTTGGCTCATGACGGCTATCTTTCCATGTCTGCGGGGATTGCTCCCCAAGACCTACTATCGAAATATGACGCGAATCATTGCGGGGGCTGCTGGTGGCACAGTACTACGGGCCTCCCACACGGGAACGCGACCGACCAGCGATCGGGTGCGCGAAGCTCTGTTTTCGGCGCTCGAAGCTGCCTTCGAATTCGAAGGTGCTCGAGTGCTCGATCTATACGCCGGCACGGGTGCGCTGGGGTTCGAGGCGCTATCGCGTGGTGCAGAATCGCTCACACTCGTCGAGCGTAGTGGGTCAGTATGTCGCCTTGCCCAGAAGAATGCGGATGTTGTGCGGGCCGCGATGAGCCGGAACGGCGCGGGCGCGAATGCCGCGGCCCCGATCACCGTGCACGAGTCGGCGGTGCGCACGTGGCTGACTCGCGCGAGTGGCGAGTTTGATCTCGTCTTTCTCGATCCACCCTATGACCTGAGTAACGCTGATCTGCTGGCCGATCTCGAGTTGCTGGTGCCGTACCTCAGCGAAGGAGCGCTCGCCGTCGTCGAGCGCTCCGTTCACTCAGGTGCGGTGGAGCTGCCCGCGGGCCTCGAGTTGTGGCGGGGCCGCGACTATGGCGACACCGTCTTGTACTTCCTCGAGCCGACCGAAAGGCAACTCGCGAACGATACTGCTTAGGCTTCGTTCTCGTGGTTGTGGATGCCTGAAAGCTTGAAGCCAAGGCGACCGTGCGCGTAGCCACCACCGGCACGAATGGCGGTCGCAACCCAGGCCGTCTCCGAGAGTTCCGTTTTGGTGGCGCCGGCGCGGACTGCGGCCTGGCTGTGTGCGTCAATGCAGTAGGTGCACTGCGTCGTGAGGCCGACGGCATAGGCGATGAGCTCGCGGTACTTCAGCGGAATCTCACGGCCTTCCTTCGCAAATACGGCCGCATCAAACTCACCAAAGGCCTTCAGGATGTCGGGAGTGGTTTCCTTGTAGTCCTTTGTGTAGTTCTTGTCATTTTCGCGGTCAAAGAATCCAGTCATCGTTTCTCCTTCAGTGCTCTCAAGTTGGGGCCCGTTCAGGCTAAAGCCCATCCCCTGAACGAAGCACGAATCATTACCTCGAATTACTGCATGCCGACGTAGGGGTCCCAACCCTCGGGTTTCGCGGGTTTGCCGCTCACGAGCACGGATGCTTCGCCTCGTTCAAGCACTCGGCCCACCTGGCGGAAGGGTTCCGGAAGGTCGCGGTTCGGTGGAAACGTCGCGAGCAATGAGTGGTCCTCGCCGCCGCCGAGCACGAGTCGCTGTGCGAGTTCCCGAGCTTGCCTGCCGACAAGACCGAGTGCTCGTTCCAGCGCCGGCACGAGATAATCGAGGTCCGCTGCCACCGCAAAATCGTCAAATTCAAGTGTGACGCCGCTCGCTTCTGCCATCCGCGTCGCGTCCAGCAGCGGCCCGTCGGAGAGATCCATCATCGCGGAAGCGCCTGCCTTCGCAGCCAGCATTCCGGCATAGAGCGGCGGTTCGGGAGCCAGCTGGGCGGCAATCAATCCGTCGGCGGCCACGTCATCGAATACCGCTGGCACAGCGTTCCCCTGTGCGAACAGCAATCGGAGGCCCGCCGCGGCACGACCGAGGTCCCCCGCGACCGCGACCACATCGCCCGGTCTCGCGCCCGAACGCAACACGGGAGCCAATCCATCCATCGAACCAAAAACGGTAACCGCGATGGTGACCACCGGTGAGGTCGCCAGGTCTCCGCCCACCACACCGCAGGTTGCGGGGGCCAGGCGTTCGAGACCGATCGCGAATCCATTGGCGAGCCGTTCGACAAATTCCACGGTGGTGTCCCGCGGCACGGCAAGTGCGATCACGAGCCCGGTCGGCCGTGCGCCCATTGCGGCAATATCGGCGAGATTCGACGCGACTGCTTTTCGCCCGAGGTGTTCGGGTGTGGACCAATCGAGATTGAAGTCGGCACCTTCAATCATGGTGTCGGTGGAGATCACCACGCGCTCGTCGGGTGCAGAAATTACCGCGGCGTCATCGCCCGGTCCGAGGAGGGATTTACCCATCGGCATATGGACGAGCAGGCGCCTGAGGGTTTCACGCTCTCCCGCTTCGGCGACAGTCAGGGAGAGACTCGATTGGTGAGTGAGGTCCACGGCGTCACGATACCCTGGAGGGGACATGTCACGCCGCATTCTGCGCGTTTTCGCGCCAACTCTCATACTTGCCGCCACCGCACTGAGCGGCTGCTCCGGTCCTACTGGTCCTTCCGTGCCGATGCAGCCGGCGGAATTCGCCGGAGCGGCCGAATGTGCCGAGGTCACGGTTCGGCTCCCCGAAACGGTGGATGACCTCGAGCTGCGGCTCACGAATGCGCAGGCAACTGGCGCCTGGGGCAATCCGGCAGCGGTACTCCTGCGCTGCGGCGTGGCATCTCCCCCGCCGACCACCGACCAGTGCCTCAGCGTGGACGGTATCGATTGGATTGAGGATGACTCCCAGGCCCCGACCTACCGCTACACCACCTACGGCCGCACGCCGGCGGCCGAGGTCATTATCGATTCCTCCACCGGTGTCTCCGGACTCACAACGCTGATCGACCTCAATGAAGCGGTGAGCTACCTCCCGCAAACCGGCCAGTGCCTCGGTGCCGAGGACGTGTTGGGTGTCCCCGGATTCAGCGATGAGGATGCGACCGAGGCGCCGGCGACTACTGCGCCCGAAAGTACAGACCCCCAGAGTACGAGTCCCGAGAGCACAGCTCCCGAGATGGCGACGCCAGCTCCCTAACCTCGCGAAATCGCGACGTCGATCAGCTCAGTAATGAGCTGATCGTAGGGCAAACCGGATTCTTGCCAGCAGCGCGGGAACATCGAAATCGGAGTAAATCCGGGCATCGTATTGACTTCGTTGACGAGGAATCCCTGATCGTCGAGGAAGAAGTCAACGCGCGCGAGGCCTTCCGCACCCAGTGCTTCAAACGCGCGAATCGCGAGCTCCTGCGCTTCGGCGAGCTGCGCATCCGTCACCTCTGCCGGGCAGCTGAGCCGAACCGCGGTGTCGTCCAGATACTTGGCGGCAAAGTCATAGAACTCGGCGGTGTCAATGATGATCTCACCGGCTACCGAGGCGCGCGCACGCTCGCCCCTTCGTGACCCGAGCACGGCAATCTCAATTTCGCGACCATTAATGCCCTGTTCGATGAGCACGTGGTCGTCTTCTGCCAGACCCACGGCCATCGCTTCAGCGAGTGCCTCGGGCTGCTTCACCTTGGAGACACCCACGGAGGAACCCGCACGCGCTGGCTTCACGAATGCGGGATATCCGATCTCTGCTGCAACCCGCTCGGTCACGGCAGCCGCATCCTGAGCCCACTCGTGGGCATGCACTGTGAATCCGGGTGCGACGCGCAAGCCCGCCGCTTCGAGCAGGATCTTGGTGTAGTGCTTGTCCATTCCGGCTGCGGAGGCAAGCACCCCGGAGCCAACAAACGGCAGGTCGACGAGTGAAAGCTGCCCCTGAATCGTGCCGTCTTCCCCGTACGGCCCGTGCAGGATGGGGAACACCACGTCGATGTTTCCGAGCTGATCGAAGCTGCCGTCGGCGCGGCTGATCGAAATGCGCCGGTGTTGGGCCGAGTCGGGCAGGTGGATGCGCGTCCCATTGTCAACGACTTCCGGCAGGTTGTCGGGGTTAAGCCGGAACTTCTCCGGGTCGTCCTCTTCGAGGACCCACACACCTTCGCGCGTGATTCCGACCGGGATGACACGGAAGCGTTCACGATCGATTGCGGCAAGGACGCCGGCAGCCGTAGCGCAGCTGATCTGGTGTTCGCTTGATCGGCCACCGAATAGCACCACAACGGTGGTCAACTCTTCTGGACTGTGCTGTGCGGAATCGGTCATCATTCTCCCCGCGGACTTTCGTGGTCGGTGGCTAGGTGTGGTGCGAGATCGGTCGGATGCATCTTGCCGGCAAGCACATCCGCGATTTGCTGGACAATTGGCATCGGCACCGAGCGTTCGCGTGCCATGAGCAGAATCGAATCGACCGAACGCAGCCCTTCGGCGGTCTGCTCCATGCGGCTATTCACATCCTGATAGCTGTAGCCCTGGCCGAGCAGTCGACCCGCGGTGAAGTTTCGCGAGAGGGGCGACATACAGGTCGCGATGAGGTCGCCCATCCCCGCGAGGCCCATCATCGTTTCGCGGGATGCGCCCATGGCGACTGCAAAGTCGGTGATTTCGGCGAGGCCACGTGTCATGATCGAGGCCTTGGTGTTCTCGCCGAAGCCAACACCGTCCGAGATACCGATCGCGATGGCGATGAGGTTTTTTAGGACCCCGCCGAATTCGGTACCCACCACATCCTGGTTCACGAATGAGCGCAGGTACTGATTGCGGGCAACCTGGGCTACTCGCACCGCGAGCTCTTCCGATTCGCTTGCGACCACGATGGCGGTGGGTTCCTCGCGCGCAATCTCGAGTGCAATATTTGGACCAGAAGCGACGGCTACCTGGTCGGCTGGCAGCCCCGAGACTTCCCGAATCACTTCGCTCATGCGTTTTCCGGTCGAGCGCTCAACACCCTTCATGAGGCTCACGACGACGGCATTGGAGCGCAGGAACGGCCGAAACTCTTCGAGGTTTTCGCGGGCTGACTGCGCTGGTACCGAGAGGAAAATAATGTCCGCCGGCGCAATGGCTTCTTCGATCTCGCAGGTGGCGTGGATGCGGTCGGGCAGGTTGATGCCGGGCAGGTACGCGGTATTGCGGTGTGCTTCGTTGATTTCTGCGACCTGGTCGGGTCGACGAGCGATCAGGGTCACATCGCGACCACCATCGGCCACCACCTTCGCAAAGGTAGTTCCCCAGTTGCCGCCGCCGACCACAACAATGCGCTCGCCGGCCTGCCGCTCACCGTTGTTGTCGAGTGCGGGCAACGTGATTGGTGAGGTGGCCGGATACCACTCGGTCACGGGGTGACCTCGTTCGGCATCCCAAACTCACTCTGACCGTAGTCGGCGGGGTTGTAGAGTTCCGCCGGTGCTTTCGCATCGCGAATCTCTTCCACGAGCGACGTGATCTCCCGCATGATTTTCGTGGTGGCACCGTCGACGGCGCGCTTCGAATGGTACTTGCCCTCAAATTCACTGAGGTCAACTGGCTCACCGATCACCATCTTGATCGGCGCGCGCCAGCGAAACCGAAACCGCTTCTCAAACCGTGGGACCACCGCGTGGGCACCCCAGGTTGCGATCGGAATCACCGGAACCCCCGACTGCATCGCCAAGCGGGCGGCACCAGTCTTGCCCCGCATCGGCCACATTGCGGGTTCGCGAGTGAGTGTCCCCTCGGGGTACACGATGACGGTACCGCCAAGTTCGCCGAGCTTATTCGCTGCCTTCATTGAGTCGGCCTTAGTGCGCGAGCGCGAGCGTTCCACGGGAATCTGACCGCTCTTGTGCAAGAGCCAGCCGACGACCGGAATCTTGAACAGCGAAGCCTTGGCCATGAACCGTGGCTTCCGACCGAGCTTCCACACGCCGTAGCCAACCACTACCGGATCGATATCCGAGTAGTGGTTGGGAGTGAGGATATACGGCCCCTCAGCCGGCAGTGTGCCCTTGATGTCGTATTTGAAGAGGACACTCAAGGGAGGCACGGCGATTCCGGCCATAAGCCAGAAAATTGAGGGTCGACGCTTTTCGGGCGGTGTTCTGCGCCGAGACTCGTCTGCCACGTACCTAGCTTTCGACGGTGAAGTCAGCGCCGAGAGTCTCCAGCTTCACGAGGAAGTTCTCGTACCCGCGGGCGATAATCCCAACGTTGGAAACACGCGATACGCCATCGGCCATGAGCGCTGCGATGAGATGGCTGAAGCCGCCACGCAGGTCAGGGACGACGATTTCGGCGCCGTGCATCTGCGTCGGCCCAGAAATGACCGCCGAGTGCACAAAGTTTCGCTGACCGAATCGGCATTTTTGACCACCGAGGCATTCTCGGTGGAGCTCGATTGTCGCACCCATCTTGACCAGTGCATCCGTAAACCCGAAGCGCTGCTCATACACGGTTTCGTGCACGATGGACACGCCGGGAGCCTGCGTCAGCGCGACCACGAGTGGCTGCTGCCAGTCCGTCATGAAGCCGGGGTGAACATCCGTTTCGATCACGACTGGCTTGAGCGCATCGCCCGGGTGGGTAAAGCGAATGCCGTCGTCGTGGATCTCGAAGTGGCCGCCAGCCTTGCGGAACACGTTGAGGAAGGTAAGCATTTCGGACTGCTTCGCGCCGCCCACAAAAATGTCGCCCTTAGTGGCGAGCGCCGCTGCGGCCCAGCTTGCTGCTTCGTTCCGGTCGAAGATCGAGAAGTGGTCGTAACCACCGAGTCGGTCGACTCCCTCAATGCGGATCACGCGGTCAGCATCCACGGAAATAATGGCACCCATTTTCTGGAGCACATTGATGAGGTCCAGAATTTCGGGTTCGGTCGCGGCGTTCGAAATCTCGGTCATTCCCTGGGCGCGCACTGCCGTCAGCAAGACCTGTTCCGTCGCACCAACCGATGGGTAATCAAGGTTGATCTTCGCGCCGCGCAGCCCGTTCGGGGCCGTCAGCCGGATGCCCTCGGGTAGCTTGTCGACTACCGCACCAAAGGAGCGGAGCGCCGAAAGGTGGAAGTCAATTGGTCGGTCACCGATGCGGCAGCCACCGAGGTCTGGGATGAAGGCCTCGCCGAGCTGGTGCAACAGCGGTCCACAGAACAGAATCGGGATGCGGCTCGAGCCCGCGTGCGCGTTGATCTCAGCCATGTGCGCGATCTTGACCTTCGACGGGTCAAGGTGCAGTTCGCCCGCTTCAATATCGCGTTCGATCTTGACGCCATGGACGGAAAGGAGCCCCGCGACGACGCGTACATCGGAGATGTCGGGGACGTTGCGCAGCACGCTCGGTTGGTCGCCTAAGAGCGCCGCAACCATTGCCTTCGTGACGAAGTTCTTGGCGCCGCGGACTTCAAGGCGGCCGTTGAGCGGCTGACCGCCGTTGAATGTGATGGTCTCGGCGTTCACGCCAACAAATTTCGTGGCCTGCGCGGAATCCGAATTAGTAGTGGTCACTCGCGGGTACCTCCCGACAGTTCAATAAGTTCTCCAGCGAGGGTACCCGGCTCGGTATCGGCAAGTGCCGGAATCGTCTTGGGCATCCATGCTGGTCGGCTGCGTTCAAACGCAGTTATGGCGTCCTCATCGCGAAGCGTGAGGGCGATATCGTCAAGCCCCTCCATGAGGCGCCAACGCGTATAGTCATCAATCTCAAACGAGAAGCTTACGTCACCAATCGACACGGTTTTGTTTTCGAGGCTCACCTGGGCTTCAACTCCGGGGTTCGCTTCGATGGCCTGCCACAGCTGCTCAATTTCGTCTTCTTTGAGCACACCGACGAGTAGGCCCTGTTTCCCAGAGTTGCCGCGGAAGATTTCGCCGAAGCGGGAGCCGAATACGGCGCGGAAGCCGAAGTCCTTGAGCGCCCAGACTGCGTGCTCGCGGCTGGAGCCGGTGCCGAAGTCGTGCCCGACGACAAGGACTTTCGGGTTCGCGTACGCGGGCTGGTTCAGGATGAAGTCCGGGTCCTGTCGCCAGCTCGAGAAGAGCGCGTCCTCGAAGCCGGTCTTCGTCACTCGCTTAAGGAATACGGCGGGGATGATTTGGTCGGTATCGACGTTGGATCGGCGCAGCGGCACCGCAGGCCCGACAATGTTATTGATCTTTTCCATTAGGCAACCGCCTCTGCATTCTGTTCGTCGGAAACCCGGTCGAGGTCTGAGGGGCTCGACAGCGTACCGCGAATCGCGGTGGCTGCGGCAACGAGTGGCGACACCAGGTGTGTGCGGCCGCCCTTACCCTGGCGTCCCTCAAAGTTTCGGTTCGAAGTGGATGCGCAACGCTCCCCGGGAGCGAGCTGGTCCGGGTTCATTCCCAAGCACATTGAGCAGCCGGCGAAACGCCACTCGGCGCCGAAGTCCTTCACAATCTTGTCGATGCCTTCAGCTTCTGCCTGCAGGCGGACGCGAGCTGAGCCCGGAACCACCATCACGCGCAGGCCCTCGGCCATTTTCTGGCCATCGATGATGCTCGCAAAAGCGCGGAGGTCTTCGATGCGCGAGTTCGTGCACGAACCCATGAACACCGTGTCGACCTTAATCTCCTTCATCGGAGTTCCCGCTTCGAGGTCCATGTACTCAAGTGCGCGGGATGCGGCACTCTTTTCGCTCGGGTCGCTGAAGTCTTCGGGAGCCGGCACGGCGCTCGACAGCGGGACGCCCTGACCCGGGTTGGTGCCCCAGGTCACAAACGGCTCGAGCGCATCCGCATCGATATAAATCTCGGTGTCGAACTCTGCGCCTTCGTCGGTGCTCAGGGTGTTCCAGTATTCGACTGCCTCGTCCCAATCCTCACCTTGGGGAGCGTGGGCCCGGCCCTTGAGGTACTCATAGGTGGTCTCGTCAGGAGCAACCATGCCCGCTCGGGCGCCCGCTTCAATGGACATATTGCAGATGGTCATGCGACCGTCCATCGACAGCGATCGGATCGCCGAACCACGGTACTCGAGCACGTAGCCTGCACCGCCACCGGTACCGATCTTCGCGATCACGGCGAGAATGATGTCCTTCGCAGTCACTCCTGGGCGGAGCGTACCGTCCACATTGACGGCCATGGTTTTGAAGGGCTTGAGCGGCAGGGTTTGCGTGGCCATCACGTGTTCGACTTCGGAGGTTCCGATACCGAAAGCCATCGCACCGAATGCGCCGTGCGTGGAGGTGTGCGAGTCACCGCACACCACGGTGATGCCCGGCATAGTCAGCCCAAGCTGCGGCCCGACGACGTGCACGATGCCCTGCTCGCGGTCGCCGAGCGAGTGCAGGCGGACGCCAAATTCTTCCGCGTTGCGGCGCAGGGTCTCGATCTGCGTGCGCGAGGTGTCATCCGCAATGCGATTGAGGATGTCGACCGTCGGGGTGTTGTGGTCTTCCGTTGCGATCGTGAGGTCGGTGCGACGAAAAGGCCTGTCGGCCTGACGAAGACCGTCAAAGGCCTGCGGGCTCGTGACCTCGTGCATGATGTGGAGGTCGATGTAGATAAGGTCCGGGGTGCCGTCCTCGCCACGCTTTACAACGTGCGCATCCCATACTTTTTCTGGCAGCGTTTTGGGCGCAGATCCCTTGATATTGGTCGTCATTTCTTGGCAGTTCTCCTGATCGAGAGGGCGGGAGCGGGTGCATTTCGGTGCTCTCATAGCCCAGCACTCGGGTGCTGCCAATGGTAACACCGGGGCTCAATACCCTATTCCCCTGCGGAGTTCCCCGATGAAGAGTTGGAACATTCCGTGCGGTGCCCTGCCGATCCTCGAACGTTTAGCGGATTGGTTGGTTCACGCAGGCGCGAGCGACTTCACACCAACGCGAGCGAGAGAACTATTCGCCAGCGGGCGTTTCGACGCCCTCGCGTCCGAGTGCATTCGACTCGAGTGCCACGACGCTCACGTTGTCGCGCCCGCCAAGGCGAACTGCGAGGTGGACGAGGGTTTCTGAGAGCGAGGTTTCGGGCGCTTCGGCAAGCATGTAGGTGCGGATCGTGTCCGAAATGAGGCGGTCGTCGAGTTCTTTCGTGAGGCCGTCCGAGCACACCACGAATACCTGGTGCCCCTGTACCGGCATGAGCCACAGGTCAGTATCGATGTCGGGTTCGGAGCCGACCGCACGGGTGATGACGTTTCGGTCTGGGTGAACGAGCGCTTCTTCGGCAGTGATCACGCCGAGCGACACCAGTTCTTGGACCGCCGAGTGGTCGACCGTGATCTGCACAACATCGCGACCATTCCACCCGTACACCCGCGAATCACCGATGTTGAAAATCATCCAGTGCGGGGCAACATCCGCGTCGTCGTTCGGTGCCACCTCGACGAGCGCGATCCCTGACAGTGTTGTGCCCGCGACTGCGCCGGGGCCGTCTTCCTCGGTGACAAGCTGCTGAACGCGCTTATTCGCTTCGTCAATAGCGCGGAGCACCTCGGCAGGATGCGTGGGGGCAGCCTCGGTGAAGTGGTCGTCGAAGGCTGCAACGAGTTCTTGGCTCGCGCGATCGCCGTATGCGTGGCCACCCATGCCATCGGCAACGAGGAAGACCGGGGGCCTAGCGAAGACCGAGTCTTCGTTCACTGCGCGAACAGCTCCGACATCGCTCGCCACAGAGGCCCGCAGCTCGAGTTCGCCCGCGCAGGTCGCGACGGTCGCGTTGACCTCAGTAGTCACTGGTCCCCCCTGTTTTTCGTACCGGGCAACTCTACCTGCTCGCTCAACGTGGAACGAGTCCCGCGCCAAGACAATTGCGGCTGCGATATTAACACTCGTGAAACAACGCGCGGCGCAGGCGGGAAAAGTGCTGCCCCGTTGCCTCGATGCCCCGCTGCCCCGATGCCCCGCGTCCCCGCTGCCCCGCCTCGCCGCATCGCCGCATCCCCGCATCCCGCAGCCCCGCATCCTTCGAACACCGCTAACCTCGATACCACACACCCCGATACCACCGAAAACGCGGTTTACTACTTTCGTGAAAGTGGTAAACCGCTCTTTCGGTAGTCCTTCAAGAGTTATAGGGGCACCTCAACCCGCCCGATCAACAGCGGGCTGAGACTGCAGCGAACTTTACCGCCGAAAGTCAGGCCTCAGCGGTAGAATTTCGGCATGACACCAAACCTCGCAGATTACATCGCAGCGGGCCGAAACCTCTCTGCGGATGAGCGCGAGATTGCGGCTCTTGCCCTCCAACAGATCAGTGACGCCGAGCAAGCGGAAGTCGACGCCGCATGGGATGAAGAGATAGAAGTTCGGGTAGAAGAGTTTCTGACTGGCAAGGTCGAACTCGTTGATGGCGAAGAAACCCGCCGTATAGCCCGTGCAATGTTGGCGGCTCGCCGCAAGTGAGCCTGTTGCGCTGGCGCGAGCACCCCGCCGCTCGCGAGGAATATCTCGACGCCCTCGCATCGCACGACGACCAGGAATCCGGGCTGGGCGACCGCTTGGCGGATGACCTCGACAACGGCGTCGACTTCATCAGAGAGTGGCCAGATTCCGCGCCGCTCTATCGTGGTCACCAACGCAGCCCTCGTCTTCGCCTCAAGGGCACCGTTGTATTCCCCTACGGCATCATTTTCTTTGTCCGCGACGATGAAGTTGTCGTTGTCGCTTACGCGCACGAGAGACGCCGCCCTGGATACTGGCGAAAGCGACTCAAAGACCTCTGAACGCTTCGGGTCTCGAGACGTGCAGCTGAGACAAACAAAGCCCGAATCTTTCGATCCGGGCTTTGTCAGGTTGGTGACCCCAGCGGGATTTGAACCCGCGCTGCCGCCGTGAGAGGGCGGTGTCCTAGGCCGCTAAACGATGGGGCCGCGCTGACAACTCCACTATCCTGCCACAGCATTCAATTCAAAGTCAATTTGGAGTTTGTTCAGCTTGAGAAACTCCAGGTGGTACCGGAGTTTCTGCGCTACCGTTCGTCGCGCGTGCGTGGGTCAAAGTCCCCGAGCCCTCGCTGCGGAAGCGAGGAGATCTTGGTCATCTCCTCAGCGGTCAGTTCGATTTTGACAGCCTCGAGGTTCTCTCGCTGACGCTGTGCATTCGTCGACCGCGCAATGGGCACGATCCCAAGCGAGTGGTGCCACGCCAAAATTGTCTGCCCCGTCGTGATGCCACGTGCGAGGGCAACTTCCACCACCGGCTTCGCATTAAGCACTTCCCCACCGCGGGCGAGTGGCGACCAGGACTGCGCTTGGATCCCCCGTGTGGTGAGCTCCGCACGCAGCTCCGGACGCGTGAGTCCGGGATCGAACTGCAATTGGTCAACTGCCGGAACGAGACCCGTCGCCTCCTTCACCGCATCCAGGTGCTCGGGCAAGAAGTTCGATACACCAAGCTCACGAACAAGCCCTTCTTCCTGCGCCAACGCCATCTGCTCGAACGCCTTCGGGTACAGCCCCACCATCGGCAGCGGCCAGTGGATCATCCACGAATCGAGGTACTCGACGCCGAGCCACTCGAGGCTGCGCTCCAGCGCCCCGCGCACATCCCCGTGGTCATGACCGCGCAGCTTCGTCTGCACGAGAATCTCTTCGCGAGGAATCCCGCTTGCCGCGATGGCACGGCCGACTGCCTCCTCGTTTTCGTATTTCGTGGCGGTGTCGATGAGTCGGTAGCCGACTGCGAGCGCCGATTCGACAGCTTTGGTCGCTTCGTCGCCCTTGAGCGGCGACGTGCCAAAACCAATTTGTACGGATGCGAGGTTGCGTTGAGTGGTCATGCTCGCGAGCGTAGCCACGCAGGTTGAGTGCACGGTGAGCCGCGTCATCCGGAGTGCGGATATCTCCCTGATCCAGCACAATTGCGGCAGCTCGCGGCGCACAATTGCCATGTGATTATCGTTACGACGAATGAGATTCCCGGGTTTCGCATCCTCGCCATTCACGGTGAAGTAATGGGGCTGACGGTGCGCGCTCGCGATTTCGGCGCGTCCTGGACCGCGAGTTGGAAGTCGCTTGGCGGCGGCGAGATCAGTGAGTTCACGCAGTTGCTGCACGAGTCGCGGCTCGAAGTGATGGGGCGGATGGTCGGGGATGCACAGCGGCGCGGAGCGAACGCCATCATCGCGATGCGTTTCGATACGAGTGAGATTGCGGGCCAGTGGACCGAGGTCTGTGCCTACGGCACGGCGGTGTCGGTGCAGGCGCTTGGTCCCGAGGAGCCCGGCTCGACGCCGCAGTCAATCGACCTCTGGCAGCGTGACCAGCAGATGCGACAGATGTCTTCGCAGCGGTTCAGCCCGCCCGATGATTTTCAGCCGCGGCCGATGTCGGGACCAGCTCCGCACCAGCCGCCGCAATAGTGGTCCGTTACAGTCACTCTCATGACCGTGCTCATTGATGTGTTCTTGGGGGCGTGTTTCTCCGCCTGCGTCGGTGATCGCCCGCAAATCGGTGACACCGTGGACTGGGAAATAATCGCGCTCGACCCCGCGACCACTCCCGCCAACGCGCATCCTCGATTCATCGAAGAGCACGATGGCATATATCCTCCTGGAGTCCCCGTGGGTCAGGTGCGGGGTCGGGTTACTCGAGTGCTCGGCGTGCAGTATCGGCGGGAGCCCGCTGTGGGATCGCCCGGCTCGTTGCAGGTTGCGGGAGCCGATGTCTTCGACCTCGACCCCGATTACGTGTATCAGGCTGGCGATGAGCTTGCGTTCGGGGTCACTCTTGAGGTTTCGGCGCAGAGTGAGCTGCCTGAGTTCCGGGACTACGACTCCCCCGATCCTGCTCGAGCGAGGCGCGAGGCTGTGGGCATGGCCGATGCGGTCGGCGCGCAGCTGGCTGAACTGTCCGAGCGCGTGCGATCCCAATTCGGGCAAATCGCAGATATCCAAATCGCAGATGGTGGCCGAGCCGTGTCCGTTCGGCCATTCGCCGACCGCGCTTCGGAGGTGCACTGGGAACGAACCGGTCTCGACAGTGCGGGAATCTCAATCCATGCCGGTGAGGGCCATTGGTATGTTGCCGACACAGTGGAATCGGTGTCGGCGCTCTCCGCATTCGTCGACGCGATTGCCGCGGGAAATATTGTTGAACTACTTCGTGGTAAGGGAACGCCGCGGATGCTGTTTGTCACCGAGGTGGTCGCTGATGGCCGCGCATGGACCCATGAACGCCCCGGGCCGACCTTCAACGAGAAGGACGGCACACTCACCACTGCCAGCTACCGACCGATTGATGCCGACAGAATGTCGAAGCTCTGGGGCGCGGGGAAGGATCCCTACCGACCCTGGCGCTAGTGGGTGCTCGCCCAAAGCACGCACCAGGTCGTAAGTACGCGGTGATCGTGGGCGGTACGTCCAGTTCTGCTTGCCAACACGGTTCTCCCCCAACGCAAAAATCCCGATTGGGGTCTGAGCGGAAGAGATGTCGCCTTATCAGGGGACATCGACGGCTCTCAAACCCCAAACGGGATTTCGGGGGAACAGCTGCAGCGTGCGGGCATCGATTGTGTCCGCACGGACGCTAAGCGCAGCGCGGCCCAGCACACAGCGCAGCGCGGCACGCAGCGCGGCCCAGCACACAGCGCGCAGCGCACCACAGAGCGCGGCAGCTACGCGCCGACTGCCTGTCGTTCGCGGTTCACGAGCGGGATGACCTGCTCACCAAAGCGCACGATGTCCTCGGCCGGGTTCCCGAACTGCAAGAGCAGCAGGTCAAGCCCCGCTTCCTCGAAGGCGAGGATGCGCTCGGCAACCTGCTCAGGCGTACCGACGAAGTTCGGGCGCAGGCCGCGGTTCGACACCGAGTAGTCCTCGAGCGAGACGTTGACGTTGAGCTGCGACTTGGAGATGAAGTCCTGGTAAGACTCGTAGCCCTTTGATCCCTCGGAGACGTTGGTAATGCGCTCGTACTCGGCGCGCGCCTCTTCCTCGGTATCGCGGACAATCACGAACGCCGCCATGCCGTAGTTCGCGAACGGCTCGAGACCGGCGCGCTCGCGACGACCGCGCATGTCTTCGATCTTCTCGCGCAACTCTTCGACCGTGCCACCGTGGGTCACGTAGGAGTCGGCGTAGGTGGTGATGGATGCGCGGCCCGCCTCAGACTCGCCACCCGCGAAGATATGCGGGGCTGGCTGCGGCTTGGGCTCAAGGTAGGTGTCCTTGATCTGGATGTGCTTGCCATCGAAGTTCACCGGCGACTGGTTCCAGAGAGCCTTGAGCGCGTGCACATACTCGGCAGTGAACTCGTAGCGGTCGTCGTGCTCGGGGAACTCGATGCCGTACTGGCGTGCTTCCTCGGCCCACCAACCGGACACGATGTTGAGGCTAAATCGACCGTTCGAGAGGTACTGCTGGGTCGCGGCTTGCTTCGCCGCGAGCTGCACCGGTCGGTGGTAGATCGGTCGAATGGCAGCCATGATCTCGAGTGTCTCGGTGGATGCGACCAACGCCGAGGCGAGGGTCCACGCATCCAGCACCGGACCCTCATTGCCCTTGATGTCGCTGAGATTCAGTTCGGGAACGAGCGTGATGTCGAATCCGACGCGCTCGGCGTCCTGCGCGATCTGACGCTGCGCGGGGAGGTCAAAAGCGAACGTGTCGTCGACGTTTCGCAGCCAGCTGTCGGTGATCGCGGTCCAGTAACCAAAACGCATTGTGAGATCTTCTTTTCTTGAGTTGGAGGATGAATATTGTGGTTGGCCCGAGCTGGCGCGGTCGGGACTCGAAGGCGCGGGAGCCGGGTGGGATTCACTTGCGAGCAACAGACCGGAGGGATGAATCGGTGAGGTTCAGGGCTGAGCGGGCCGAACTGGTGCGGCTCAGACCTGAGCGGGCTCGGCGAGTGCGGCAAGCTCTCGGCCGAGGGCCCGTGCAACGGCGCGAGCACCGGACACCTCGAGCGAGGCCTCAACATCGGGGTTGTAGTTCGTGTTGGTGTTCACGTCGTAGACAATCACGCGGCCGTCGGCAGTTTCAAAGAACTCAATGCCTGCAACTTCGATCCGCTGCTCCGCAAGGAACGCAACAAGCTTCTGGATGAGCGGCGTCTCGGCAGTGATTTCGGGACGGATGCGGAACATCCCGCTGTCTGCCGGCACATCGCAGGCGGCTGCCGCTGCCACGAAACCGCCGATTTCGGCAGATGCGACGGTGAGGTTGGCGAGGTCGATCGATGCGCCTTCGGTCTCCGGCACCGCGCAGGCTTCGGCAGGGCACAGCTCGAAGCTGCCCGCGGAGGTGTCCACGCGAACCGCATAGAGGAATTGGCCGTCGACGAACTCGGCGCGCGTAATGAACGGCTCTGCGGTCTGCACATATTCCTGCAGCAGCGTGATTCCGTCAATGGGCTCTTCGAACTCGCTCGAGGCGACGTACTCGTCGAATTCCTCGTAGCTGTCGAAGCGGCGCACACCGAGGCCCTTGCCACCCTGATTGTGCTTGGTGATGAATGGGAGGTCGAACTCGCGAGCCCGCTCGACCAGCGCATCCTTACCGAACACGGCCACGGTCTTGGGTACGTCGAGGCCGGCGGCTGCGAGCGCCGAGTGCTGTGCGACCTTCGAGACCTCAAGTTCGAGCACCTGCGAACCGTTCACGACCCGGCGGCCGTGTGACTCGAGCCAGCGAAGAATCGCACGCGCGTACTCTTTCGCGTGCTCGTTGCCGCGGGTGTGTGAGGATGCGCTGAGTCGGGACCAGAAGACACCCTGCGGTGGTTCGGCACCGAGGTCAATCGAGCCACTCGTGAGTTCAAGTTCGCGAACCGGAACACCTTCCGCCTCGAAACCGGTGCGAAGCGCCGGGAGCCACTCGGGGTTTTCGTGGAGGATGTAGACCGCTGGGGCGTCCTGGTTCTCGATCGTCATGTTCCTCAGTTTCCTTCCGATGCACGGATTCTGCAATCTCGAGCGTCACAATTCGTATACAACCGCGTTCCGCGTGTCACGCCGCTCAGTGCTGCAGTTGCTCTGCCGTGTCGAAGCGCGAGGGCAGGATACCGTCGAGCGCACTCTGGGCGTTCGCGTAAGCACCGCGGTACTGTGCCGCGGGGTGCGAGTCCTTCACGCGAACCTGGCCCTCGCCTTGCAGTGCTTCGCGCAGTGTCGAACCGGTGTACTCGGTCTGCGCGCGGCCGCGTCGCTGCAGTTCGGGCACGACGTACTCGACGAGGTCCTCGAAGGTTCCCGGAGTGATTGCGTAGGCAAAGTTAAAGCCGTCGATGCCGCCTTCATCAACCCAACGTTCCAGTTCGTCAGCAACGGTGGTGGGGCTACCGACAATGACCGGGCCCATACCGCCGATTGCGCGCTGCTTGACGATGTCGTCCACCGTCCATTTGCGGTCGGGGTCGAGGGTTGTCAGCGACGCGAGCGCCGAACGCAGGCTGTCGTTGTCCACGGCTTCGAGTATCTGTTCGGGGTCGAACTGCGAGAAGTCGAGGCCCGTCCAGCCGCCGTAGAGCGCGAGCACGCCCTCAGGGGATGCGTATTCCAAGTATTCGCGGAACTTCGCCTCGGCCTTTTGGTCGGTCTCGTCGACAATGACTGTCACGAGCGCGAAAATCTTGACGTCATCGCGCGAACGACCTGCTTCCTCGGCGAGGTCGCGAACCGAGTCTGAAATTACCCGGGCGCCCTTGGGCGAAGCCGGCGAAATGAACACGCCTTCGCCGTGCTTCGCGGCGAATCGCTGGCCGCGAGGCGAGGCCCCGGCCTGGAAGATTACCGGCGTGCGCTGCGGCGAGGGTTCGGTGATCGCAATGCCCGGGACCTTGAAGTACTTGCCTTCGTGGTTGATCGGGTGCACCTTGGACGGGTCGGTATAGACACCACGCTCTCGATCGAATACGACCGCATCCTCTTCCCACGAGCCTTCCCAAAGCTTGTAGGTGACGTCGAGGAACTCTTCCGCGATCTCGTAGCGGTCCGCGTGCGCGAGCTGCTTGTCATAGCCCAGGTTGACGGCCGCGCTATTGAGGTAGGAGGACACGACGTTCCACGCGACTCGGCCCTTGGTGAGGTGGTCAAGCGTCGCAAACTTGCGTGCGAGGTTGAATGGCTGGTCGTAGGTCGTCGCCGAGGTGACGCCGAAACCGAGGTGCTTCGTGACCGCTGCCATGGCGGGCACCTGGAAGAACGGGTCGTTGACCGGGGTCTGGTCCGCATCCCGAAGTGCCGAAGAGACCGAGTCGCGATACACGTCGTAGGTACCCAGCACATCCGCAATAAAAATGGAGTCGAAGCGACCACGCTCAAGCAGCTGTGCGAGGTTCGTCCAGTATTCGAGGTCCTTGTAGCGGTGCGCCTGACTGTCAGGGTGGCGCCAGGTGCCCGAAGACTGGTGCGAGACGCACGTCATATCGAATGCGTTGAGGATGATTCGGTTCGCCAAGTTGCTGCTCCGTCCGTTCCGGCCCGGCAAGGTACGGGGCCACGTTCAGTTGCAATGCAGTCTTCCCTGATTTCGACGTCAGGTTAAGTGCGAGCGCCTCCGGGCGTCACATTCCTGAATAAGACGTAACAAATCGACTCACATCGCATTCAACTCGATGATTGGGATCGCGGAGGTCGGCACATCCTCATTGCCAATGATGAAGAACTGGAATTCGTGTGGCGCAAGACTGACCGGGAAGCTGTGGAGATCATCCACCCGACCGATCGTCTCTTTATCGATTGCGCTCGACACGAGCCGTCGCGGCGGGAGTTCTTCCGAACGGATGGTGCCCACGATCGGCCGGTTCGCGAAATTGAGCACCGTGATCTGCAGCGGCGCCTCGACGGCCGACGGGTCGCCATCATCGAGTCGGTGAACGAGCACGAGGAGTCCCGGATCCGACACATCCGGCACATCAACCTGCGTGGCAAAGGGCAGTCGGTATCGCTCACGCAAGGTGATGAGTTCGGACAACTGCCGAGCGAAGGATTCTTCATCCTCCAGCTGCTCTGGCAGCGGTGCGTAGAGCGTCTTGGCACGAGGGAGCCCGGCCCGCGATTCGGATGCGTCGGGGTTCACCCCGAGCAGATCGATGGCACCGCGCTCGATCCAGCGCGTGTCACCGCCCTCGATGAGATGGGCAACGGATTCCTTGGGCACCGTGAGGGCGCCCAGCATGTCCCAGGCCGAGAGCGCAAACGCACCGGGCTGCCAGGCGTTATACGCGGCCAACAGCAGATGCGCACGCTTCACCGCTTCGGCCGCCTCGCCTTGGACCTGGTCGAGGGCAGTGACGCCGAGGGATGCGGCGGCCACGGTCGACATCGTGCAGGCAATGCCGTTCGTGGTGAACACGAGGTTGTAGTCGATCCCGTGTCCGGTAAGTGCCTGGCCCAGTTCGCTGCGGATCGTGCGCGCGAGTTCCGCGCCGGTGACCACCTCGTCGCGGAACTCATACTCGTCATCCATGTGTCGCGATTCCCAGTGCACCAGCTCGTAGGTGAGTTCGTCGTGGTTCTGCATACCGTGGATGAGACTGACCGGTTGGATGCCGGCCTCGAGTGAGGTGCGCAGGGCCAGTCGCAGGAATTCGGTGTCGCCGGTGAGAAGCGCATGCTGGTAGCCGGGCCGGGTGATGAAGTCGTAGGAGAGGTCAGCCCCGGCGAGCCCCGCATCCCGAATATCTTCGATCGTGAGGTTGAGTTCCTGGAAGGAGAAGCCGCCAACCTTGCGGATCATGCTCGCAATGAACTGGTTCGCGGCGTGGGATAGCGGGTGACCTTCGGACCACGCGGGCTGACCGTCATTGCCCCGCTCTGCCGCGAGGAATCCGTTCGCGTCGAGTCGCAGTGCGCTCGCACCAAGGTCGCCGAGCGAGTGCAGGGCGTCGCCGGTCACGAGCCGCATTGCCGAGAACGTGGGGTCGAGCCAGTTCAGTGTGGGCTGGCCCTCCTTGAAATAGTGCAGGTAGACCCAGCGGCGCACTTTGCCTTCAACACCGAGCACCTCCCGCGTCGCGCTCCAGTTCGTTTCTTTGACGCCGGGCTCGTAGAAGATCACGCGCTGCAGCGAACCGATGATGTGCCCCTTTTGCGTGAGCTGTGCTTCGGCAGCGGGGCTGAGATTGACCGAATCGCCGCCCTCGGGCACTTCCGGCAAAATATCCCAGTCCTCTTCCGGGATTTCGATCATGTGGTAGATGCCGGGATAGTCCTTATAGGCCATTTCGGCGAGGCGGAAGTCGGCTCCCTTACCGGTGTGTCCGGGCACAATGTCATCGATGATGATGCCGCCGAAACGGTCCGCGATATCGGCGAGGTGTTGAAATTCGGCTTCATTGCCAAACTCGGCGGCGATGCGGGTACTGATGCGGTCGAATTGACCGTCCACGCTGGGGGTGGACTGCCAGCCGATGAGCCCGCCGGCCTTCTTCGTCGGGCCGGTGTGGATTGCGCCAATCCCAATCGTGTCGAAGGCCTGCCAGAGGTCTTCGTGCGAAATGGTGGCGATGAAGGATTCTTCCTCGCGGGTGATGAGCGCGGCGGGATAGGTGGTGAACCAGACGGATGCGGCCGCGAGTGCTCGACGCGGGTCGGGCATGGCGTAGGTGTTTCGCCACATGCTTGAGCGGCCGGAAAGCCCGCGGCCGATAACGCTCGCATCCCCGAGCATCGATTGGCGCTTGAGCCATTCCACATACGAAGGATTGCCGCCGTCGGCCTTGAGTGGGTCGGCGAACTGGTGTTGGATGCGGCTGACGCCCAGACCCTCGCGCGGCCGGCTCCACTTGCGGCGTTTGGGTTTGGCTTCTCGCTGGTTCGGGTTGTGCTGGTTCGGGTTGTTGGAATCGAATTCCACTCGTTTACCTCCAGATTGTCCCCGTCAAATTCTTGGTACGGGTTTTAGCGTACGGAGGGTAAATCTGTACGACTTTGAGGTTGGACCGTTCCAAACCCAGCTATTGGGCGGATTGTCAAGTTTCCGCGCTCGATTGGGCCTGCTCGAAAGCCGCTGTCGCCCGGAAACTCAAGCGAAAACCGCCCTCAAATTCATTTGACATGACATATTTACATCCATAGGCTCATCTTCATTGGGGCGCGATTCCTTTCGACCTCATCACCGCACCGGCGCCGTGATTAGGCCCGGTCTTCACCGTCTTAGGAGGACACATGAGCACCAAGAGCATCGGAGTCGCAGTCATCGGCGCCGGAATGGCTGGGAAAGCCCACGCCGCCGCGTACCGCAGCGCATCCGCTATTTACGACAGCACCCTCCCCGAGATTCGACTGGTGTCGGTTGCCGACGTATTCGAGCCCATCGCTGAAACCACGGCGAAGCGCTACGGCTTCGAGCGACACGACACCACCTGGCAGGCCCTCGCCGAGGCCGATGACATCGACGTGGTGAGCGTGGTGGTCGCCAACCGCCTGCACCGCGAAATCGTCGAAGGCCTGCTTGCCGCGGGGAAGCACGTCCTCTGCGAGAAGCCGCTTTCGGACACCCTCGAGGACGCCGAGGCAATGGTTGCCGCCGCTGAGAACGCTGACACGATCGCTCGAGTGGGCCTGACCTTCCTCCGCCAGCCGGGCATTGCCTATGCGCAGCAGCTCATTGACTCCGGCCGCCTTGGCCAGGTTTACCACGTGTCGGCAAGCTACCTCACCGACTACGCCGCCGACCCGCAGGCAGCCATCGCCTGGCGCTACAAGGGACCAGCCGGTTCCGGCGCCCTCGCCGATGTCGGTAGCCACCTCTCGTACCTCATTGAGGCACTTGGCGGACCGGTCGAGTCGGTCAGTGGCGGCACGCTCAGCACCGTGATCACCACGCGCCCGAAGCCCATCGGCAATGTGGTTGGCCACGAGCGCGGTGAGGTCTCAACCGAGCGCGAAGCCGTGGAAAACGACGACTATGCGGCGTTCAACGTGAAGTTTGTCAACGGCACCGCCGGCAGCTTCGAGGTCTCCCGCGTCGCAGTCGGCCACCCGAATGGATTGTCCTTCGAGGTGTTCGGCGAGAAGGGCTCGCTCAAGTACAACTTCGAGCGCCCCAGCGAAATCTCGGTGTTCCTCCTCGATGAGGACCCCGCAAACGCCGGTTTCCGCACCGTCATCCTCGGCCCGAACCACCCCTACTGGAAGAACGGCCACGCCATGGACGCCCCCGGTGTCGGTGTCGGCCAGAACGAGGGCTTCGTCTATCAGGCTCGCGCCTTCCTCGAAGAGGTTGCCGGTATTCCGGAAGCGGAATCACTCCCCCGCGTCCCGAGCCTCGAGCAGGGCTTGCGCAATATGCGCCTCCTTGACGCCGTCGCGCAGTCGGCCGCGCAGAATGGTGCCGCAGTAGCGCTCGGTGAATAGGACGAATCGCCACCATGTCTGAACTGCGCCACAGCATTCTGAGAACGCCTTGCGTTCCGGATGCTGTGGTGCAGTTTTGCGCTCCTGCTCGAGAATCGGTGCCCGCAGACCAAGCCTGACCTCGGTCCTGGCGCGAGCGCTGCCTTGACGCGAGCGCAGCTCGCTATTTGACCGTCAGCCCGAGCAGCTCGCGCAATGTGGCGTGCTCGGGGTACTGCTCGCGCATGGCGCCGCGGCGCTGCAGCTCCGGCACGAGTTCGGCCGCGATGCGGCGAAATTCGGCACGATTACTTACCTGCATAATGAAGCCATCGGCCGCACCGGCGGTCTGCCAAGCGAGCATTTCATCAGCGATCATCTCGGCGGTACCCGCGAAGATGAGCCGGTCGCGACCGAGCAGTCGCTCAACCGAGGCACCCAAGGTGTTCCCTGCATCCTGATCTGCTGCGAGATGCTCCGAGAGCCACGTGCCCTCGTTCACGTGGCCGCGCGCGAGATCGTGATCGGTGATGAGGGATGCATCGCCCGGTTCGACCGCGCGCTCAATCGCTCGCGAGACGCGGCCGCGGAGCTCGTCGAGCGCGCCGTGACGCAGGAGGTAGTCGCGACGGGCGCTCGCAGCCTCCTCAGGATTGTCCGCGAGCGCGATCATGACCTTGATGAACAGCTTCGGGTCGGGCCGTTCGTGGCCACCGGCATTCGCGATATCGGATGCGGCCTGCCGGATCCCCTCCCGGTAGTCGAGTGCATCCGCGACGGTGGTCTGCATCCCGAAGACACAATCAGCGGTGGCTGCCGCGAGCGCCCGACCGGGCGCCGAATGACCGGCTTGGAAGATCACCGGTTCCCCCTGCACCGAACGCTCGATGTTGAGCGGCCCCGCGACCGAGAAAAATTCACCGCGGTGATTGAGCAGGTTCACCCGGTTTTGCTCAAGAAAGCGACCGGTCTCGCGATCGCGAGGGAACGCATCCGCCTCATAGGTGTCCCAAAGCCCGCGAATCACCTCGATTGCCTCAGCGGCGCGCGCATAGCGAGTGTCGTGATCAAGTTGGTTGTCGAGCCCAAAATTCTTGGCGGCGCGATCCCCCAACGAGGTCACCACGTTCCAACCCGCTCGACCCCGACTGAGGTGATCGAGCGACATGAGCATCCGCGCGAGGTTATAGGGCTCTTGGTAGGAGGTCGAGAAAGTGCCCACCAGCCCGATGTGTTCGGTACTTGCCGCGAGGAAGGACAGCGCCGAGAGCGGTTCCACGCGGGAGAGATAGTGCGCGGGTCCGTCGAGGTCAGCGAACACTGCGTCGGCAATGAAAACAAAGTCAAAGGTCGCGGCTTCGGCGATGCGTGCGACCTCGCGGTACCAGTCCGGGCTCACGGATGCGTTGGTGGGCTCGGTGGGGTCGAGCCAGGCACGCTCGTCGTCGGGCGCTCCGGATGCGGTGAGCATGGCTCCGAGATGCAGGGTCGGTGATTGCGATGGCCGCGTTTCGGCGGAGTTGATCATTCGTTTATTGTCGCACCACCGCCCAGCCGCGGCAGGCAGCTCATCGCGAGACATATTCCGCAAGTCACCCTGCGCTCAAGCTCGCCGCACAAGAGCACGCTGCATCTCCCTGGACGCTTGCTGGAAAACCGATGCTATTCAGTTGCACTGAGTATCGCTCAACTGTACAGTTGCACGTAATAGTCAGTCAGACGATATAGGAGGTTGAGATGAGCAGACACCCGCTACTGCCACTCACCGAAACCACGTTCTACATCCTGTTGGCACTGATGCAGCCAGCACATGGATACCTGATCATGTCGCGCGTCGGCGAGATGAGTGCGGGCCACGTGCAAATGGCCCCCGGAACGCTCTACGGAGCGCTCGAAAACCTTCTCAAACAACAGCTCATCATGCGCGTTGCGAACGAAGACGCCCGCCGCAAGGTCTACCAACTCACCGATGCCGGGTTCGAAGCGCTCGCTGCCGATGCGCAACGAATGACTCACCTCGTCACCACGTTCGAGCACCTGAAGAATGGGAGCACCACATCATGAAAAAATTTCGAGTCTTCACCAATTTTGACCATGAAGAGGCTTGGCTCAATGACATGGCGCAGCAAGGCCACATCCTGCAGCACGCCGGATTCCGATATGAGTTTGCACAGCTACCGGAAGGCTCCGCCGCTCCGGTCATTCGCGTGGACTATCGCCCAGAAATGAGCGAACAGGATCACACGGACTACGTGACGCTCTTTGAAGACGCGGGCTGGCGCCACCTCGATGGCAGTAGGAAGGGCGGTGCACAGTATTTCGCGCAGCACTCACCGAATGCCGACGCCGAGATCTTCTCCGATGCCGAGTCAAAGGCAAAGCGCTATCAGCGCGCAATTGCTGCGCGCTCGACCGCGCTGTTCGTGCTGGTGATTGCGGCGGTGATCTTGCTGCAATCCGGCAACCTATTCACCTCGCCAGCGTCCTGGTACCTCACCCCTGGGATCTGGGAGATGGAAGGAATCGAATTCGTGAACGCCTTCGCTTTCGAATCGATCTTCGTGTTCTTCCGCAATATCCTGCCGATCCTGATCATCGCCCTGTGCGCAGTGCTGTTGTGGCAAACCGCGCGACAGTACCTCCTCATGCGGCAAGGGAAGCGACTCGCTCGCGACGCTGCGTAAGTCAAGGCAACTTACGCAAGCAACCTAATTGCGACCGAGTTGAATTGCCCGAACGATCTGAGCGATGCCGAGTACTACAAACGAGATTCCGAGCATCCACCACAGCGCCACAATGTAGAAGGGCGACAGCACGAGCATGACTCCGGCAATGATGCTGAGGGCGGCGAAGATTCCGGTCCACAGTTTCGATTCGGCGCCCTTCAGCGTGAGGAATGCGACGATGCCCTCGAAGATCCACATGGTGCCGATCACGATGCCGAGCATCAGTGCCAGCCAAACTGTCGTGGCACCAAGGTTCAGGAGCGCGACAGCACCAGCCACGAGGAAGAGCACCCCGAGAAGGAGGTGGCCGATGCGTGACAGCCAGCCTCGATCACCCGCGCGAACGCCGAGACCGATATAGACCAGCCCCATAATCACCGCGTAGATACCGAAGATGATGGCCACGACCATGGCCGTCTTTCCTGGCCACACCAAAATCAGCACACCGACAATTGCGGCGAGCAGGCCGCCTAAGCCGAGTGCGGCGCGAGCACCCTTGGGGATTTGTGGCGAAGTTTCGGTAGACATGGTGAGTCCTTTCAGAATCCGCAATCGCACTGTGTCGGCGTCGCTACATCGGCGCCGTTGTGCGGGGTGTCGCCATCCGCGATCCGGGGCACTTTGAGCGTACGTCGCTCGGGCTGACTCTACCGGGCTCACTGCGCACTGATTTGTGTAACTCGGTGCGTGATTGCGCGTGCGCTACTCGCGCCGCATCCCGAGCAGCCGTCGATGCAGTGTCGTATCCCCGGTGAGTTCAGGGTGAAACGAGGCTCCGAGGATGCTTCCCTGTTCGACGCCGACAAGCTCACCTTCGTAGGTGGCCATTGGCCGAGCATCCGTGTGGTCGATGGACACAATTCTCGGGGCCCGGATGAAGGCCGTGCGAATTTCGCCCCACCGGGTCGAAAGCAGGGTTTCAGCGGATTCCCGCTGTGCACCGAATGCGTTTCGGTCTACGGTGATGTGGAGCCCACCGAGGGTCTGCTGCCCCGCGGCTGGATTCTGTAGTCGGTCTGCAAGCATGATGAGTCCCGCGCAGGTGCCCAAAGTCGGTAACCCGCTCCCGATGAGTTCGCGCAGCGGCTCAGCCAGCTCGAACATGCGACAGAGTCGGTCGATCACGGTCGATTCGCCACCCGGGATGATGAGCGCGTCAATGCGCGCGCCATCCGGACCGAGCAGGTCACCAGGTTTCCGCACCGCTACCGCGCGAGCATTGACGGATTCCACCAGGGCGACGTGCTCACGCACGCCACCCTGGAGGGCCAGCACACCGACTCGTGGTGAATTCCTGAGGAGTTCAATCCCCGCGGTGACGCTGGCAGGATCGAGACCTACCATCCGCGCTCGGCGAGGCGGTGCGGCGCGGGCAGGTCGGCGACGTTAATGCCGACCATGGCTTCGCCGAGGCCGCGCGAGGCTGCGGCGATCGCATCCGGGTCGTCAAATTGAGCGGTCGCACGGACAATTGCGGCGGCACGCTTGGCAGGGTCGCCCGACTTGAAGATTCCCGAGCCGACGAACACGCCGTCGGCACCCAGCTGCATCATCATCGCCGCATCCGCCGGGGTCGCGACGCCACCCGCGGTGAAGAGCACAACGGGCAGTTTGCCGTGCTCGGCAACATATTGCACGAGCCCAATCGGCGACTGCAGATCTTTCGCTGCGGCGTAGAGCGCTTCGGGCTCAACGGCGTGAAGCGCTTGCAGTCGAGCAATTTCTCCGCGAATTGTGCGGATGTGCTTGGTCGCCTCGGAGACATCGCCGGTGCCAGCCTCGCCCTTCGAGCGGATCATCGCCGCACCTTCGGCGATGCGGCGGAGTGCCTCGCCGAGATTGGTGGCGCCACACACGAAGGGCACGGTGAAAGCCTGCTTGTCGATGTGGTGCACGAAGTCCGCGGGGCTCAGCACCTCGGACTCGTCAATGTAGTCAACGCCGAGCGACTGCAAGACCTGTGCCTCGACAAAGTGACCGATGCGCGCCTTAGCCATCACCGGAATCGAGACGGTGTCGATGATCGCGTCAATCAGGTCCGGGTCGCTCATTCGGGCAACGCCGCCCTGTGCGCGAATGTCTGCGGGCACACGCTCGAGCGCCATCACCGCGACGGCACCGGCATCTTCGGCGATGCGGGCCTGTTCGGGGGTCACGACGTCCATGATGACGCCGCCCTTGAGCATGTCGGCGAGGCCAGACTTCACGAGTGGGGTACCGGTCTCGGCGTTGAGGGGCTTAGATTCTTCAGCTGCATTAGTCATGCGCTCCATCCTGAGCCGAAGATTGGACTATTCCTAGATCCACTTTTTACCCATTCCAATAGACCAGTTGTGCGATACTGACCGAATGCGCGCCGCTGCCGTCCCCGAATACCCGATCGTGTTGGATCGAGAGAGTCCCATTGCGCTTCCGCAACAACTCGCGAGGGCGGTTCGCGGGCTTATTGATCGCGGCGCACTGCAACCGGGTGACCCGCTTCCCTCAACGAGGGCTTGGGCGGCACAGCTTGGAGTTTCTCGAGGCAGCGTCGTGGCGGCCTACGAGCAGCTCACGGCGGAAGGCTATCTCGCTGGTGAGCGCGGCTCCGCTACCCGCATCAATCCCCGATTGCCGCTGACGCATCCGGGCGCGATATCGCCGCCAGAAGCGGAATCGACTTCGCCTCGCTCGGTGCGCGAACTGGCTCGGACCACACCGACCAGTCAACCTAAACCGACCAGTCAACCTAAACAGGCCACTCAGCCGAAACAGTCGCGAGCACAACCCTCCGGCGCCATCGATATGCTCCCGGGTCGCCCCGCAACCGACTGGCTACGGACTCCCGCTTGGCGTCGCGCCTGGCGAACCGCAGCAGATGCCGAGCTCTCGCCAATCCCACTCGCGGGCGATGAGCGGTTCTTACGCGGTGTCGCCGAACACTTTCGTCGCATGCGAGGGCTCGCGCGTGATTCCGATCAGTTTCTCGTCACCGCTGGTGGCCGCGAAGGACTCTCGCTCATTATCCAAACCCTTGCCTCCGACACTGATCGCGAGCATCCCATCCGCGTCGGAGTCGAGTCACCGGGTTACCCCTCGCTACAACGTGCCGTGACCCGGCTCGGTTGCGAACTCATCGCACTCGACGTCGATGAAGCCGGCCTCCGAACCGACCGGCTCCCCCGCGGCAACCGTCGACCCGACCTCATCATTGTGACTCCGAGCCATCAGTACCCGTTCGGCGGTTCGCTCCCGATCGATCGTCGCCTCGAGCTACTCGAATGGGCCAATCAGGAAGGCGTCCTCATCGTTGAGGACGACTACGACTCCGAGCTGCGCTACGTGGGTCAGCCATTACCCACACTCACCGCGCTCGATGATCCCCGCCGAGGCTCCGTTGCGTTGTTGGGGACGTTTTCCACGACCGTGGCGCCAACGCTCGGGATCGGGATGCTGTGTGTGCCCGAGCGTCTTCGCGCGCGACTCCTCGGGACTCGACGCGATCTCGGCACCCCGGTATCGGCACTGGTCCAACATGCATTTGCCGACTATTTGGAGTCTGGAGAACTTCGCCGACACACCGCGAGGATGCGGCGCATCTATCGGCAGCGTCGCGGCCTCGTCCTCGACTCGCTCGGTGACCTGCCGCATGCGACCGTGTCACCGATGGACGGTGGCTTGCACGCTGTGGTGCACACCGCGCTCGCCGAGGATGCGCTACTCGACGCGTGTGACCGCGCCGGTGTTCGGGTCTCCCCCGGAGCCGCGTATTGGCAACGGCCTAGCCTCAATAGTGCTTCGCCGGTGGAGGACGGTGGCAGCATCGTAATCGGGTATGCCCATCTCAGTGAGACGGCCCTTCGGGAGGGGCTGCATCGACTGCGTGCAGCACTCGATCAATTCTGAGCACCGTCACCACCAGTCCGACCGCAGCGAGCACCCCGGCGACAATCACGACCGCGAAAATCCCGAATGCATCCGCCGCGACCAGACCCACGCCTGCGGCGATCACCATCAATATTGCTGTCACGGTTGTGAAGAATGTGAAATCGGTACCCGCGCTTTCTGGGCGCGTGAGATCCATCGAAATCGTGTACACGATCGCAAATGCCGCCGCGAACGCAGCATTTCCGAGTGCCACAACGAGCAGTACGAGCCAGTCATCGAGCACACCGGCTGCGATGGGCAATACGCCAAAGGCTGCGATCACTTGCACGAGCCCAAGCCACACGAGGGCGTGCTTTCGACCGATGCCCGTCACGACCGCGCCGGCCGCGATCCCGGCGAGCACACCAACGACACTCCCGCCAATCACGACGACCAGTCCGATTCGCGTTTCATCCCAACCACCCGCGACGAGAATCGGACGGATCATGTTGTACGAGATCGTGAAGCCGATGGTGTACATCGGCAACAGCACAAAGCACCACAGCCGCACGGCTGGGCGAGCGAAAAATGCCAGTGCGGATCGCAGCGTGATGTGCGGTGTCGGTTGTGCGAATGAGGTCGAGTCTTCCCGCCACGCGAGGATGAGCGGGAGCGGCAGAAGGCTGAATACGGCGAGCATTATCGCCGCCGCTTGCCACCCCGCGACGCCGTAGACCACGAGGACAAGTCCGCCACCAACCACTTGAGCCACGCTCGATCCCGCCGATTGGAAGCCGTTGCCGAGGCCTCGTTCTTCTGGACGCAAGAGCCGGGTTGCCGCGGCGTCGGCCGCGATATCCTGTGTCCCTGCGAGCAAGAACAGCACCGCGAATACTGCGAGCACCACGCCGAAGTCATCAGCCGGGTCGAAGAGCGCAAGCGAGCCAATACCGATTCCAAGCAAGCTCTGGGTCGCGATAAGCCAACCGCGATAGTGGCCGAAACGCCGTGAACCGAAGCGGTCGACCAATGGTGCCCACAGGAACTTCAGGGTCAGGATCATCGCAATCCCAGCCGCCGCACCGATACTCGCAAGGGCAACGCCTCGGGCTTGCGCGATCGTCAGGAACGCGTAGGTAAAGAACCCGAGGCTCAGGTTTTGCGTCGAATAAAGCGCGGCGACCAGCGCGAGTCGACGTGCGCGACCGGCTGCAGGTGCAGTTGCGATGGGGCCGGATGCATCGGCCACGTCCATTGGAATCGAGTCTTGCTGGCTCATGATTTGCCTGGTTCTTTCCCTGAGAAGGTGGCTACTGTCGTGGAATCCGGTGCGAGTCCCTGCGCTTCCGCGAGTGCGAAATACTCCGTGCACGTCTGAAGCAACTCGTCGTGCGTTCCCGAACCGACGACTGTGCCTCGGTCCACGACCACGATGCGGTCGGCGTTGGTAATTGTGCTGAGGCGGTGGGCGATCACAATCACGGTGCGATTCGACATCAAACTCGAAAGTGCGGCTTGGATGCGATCTTCGGTTCCCGGGTCAACGGCAGCCACCGCTTCGTCAAGAATCACAATGGGCGAGTCTTTGAGCAGTGCTCGCGCGATCGACAACCGCTGCCGCTGTCCGCCCGACAGGTCACTGCCGCCCTCGGTCAATACGGTATCGAGTCCCTTGGGAAGGGCTGCGACCACATCGGTACACTGTGCCGAGTCGAGTGCGCGCCAAATTTCCGCGTCCGTGGCCTCTGGTCGAGCCAGGGTGAGATTGGCGCGCACCGTGTCGTCGAAGAGATACACCTCTTGAAATACCGTCGTGACGTTCGCGGTCACTTTGGCGGTGCCGAGCGCACGCAAGTCTGCGCCGCCAATCGTGATCGATCCCGAATCAACATCCCAGAGTCGAGCAATGAGACTCGCGATTGTGGATTTTCCTGCGCCGGAGCGTCCCACCAACGCAGTCACCTGACCTGTTTCGGCTCGCAGTGTCACACCGCGAAGCGTCGCGTCCTCGGAATACCCAAACGTCACGTTCTGGAAGTCGATTGCGGTGCCGTTCATCGCGGCGGGCTGCGGGGGTTCAACGAGGGTTTCGGCATCCCACACCTCACCGATCTTCGCCGCAATCTGCTGCTGATTCCGTCGATATCCGGTAAGCGCACCGAGCTCTTGAATCGGCTGATAAATCGTCAGCGATAAGAACAGAAACACGAGCAGGGTCGGCGCGCCCACGGCACCGGCACTGAATAATGCGGCTCCGACCGCGATGAGCAGCACTTGTCCAAGTTCGACAACCACCGCACCGAGTGCCGCTGCGGGTGTTGCTTTGACTGACATCGCGATACTGGCATCAGCGAGCCCGGTCATCGCGGCGTCGTACCGGCGCACGAGTTTCGAGTCCGGATTGCCGCGGATCACCGCTGCCCCGCGTGCCTGCTGCAGCATGATCGCGGTTGCGCGCCCTCGAGCCTCGTGCAGGTCAGCGAATACTCGGTGGTAGATCCGGTCACTCCACACCGTAATGGCCCAAAACAGCGGGAGGCCTACGAGCGCCGCGAGCGCAAGCCGCCAGTCAACGATCAAAAGGATGATGCTCGCGTAGAGCGGTTGCACGAGGGAACCGGCGACCTGTTGGGGGATGTTTTGAAAGTCGAGCATCGGGATGTCGCTGGTCACCGTCGCGCCCGCGCGCCCGGCATCGAAGTGCTGGAAGAAACCCAGTGGGACGCGCCGTAGCCGGTCGAGGATGGACAGTTGCAGATCTGATTTCGACTGCGCCGCCAGCTGCCAGACGAGCTGATTGGTCCACGCCGAAGCGAATACTCTGGCGAGCAGCGCGAGGAGCAGTGCCCCGGTAACCAACCACACAGACCCGGCGGTGAGCGCATCCGCCCCGCCCGCGCCGACTGCGACAACGACGACCACGAGCACGGCAAGAAGCGGTGCCCCGCGAACCAATGATTCGAGGATCAGCCGCACGAGTCCGCGGCGCATCAGCGGTTGCCACCCTCGGCCGTACAGCGTGCGCCATTGTGCAAAGAACCCCATTCGCCCGACATTCTGTCGCTCGATCGCCACCCACGGCTCGGGGTCGGTGGCAGCACTCTGTGGCGAAGTTGCAGTAGTCACGGTCGCAGATCCCAAGGTTGCAGCAGCGATCGGCACGGACTCTGAGGTCGCGGTAGTGATCGGCGCTTTAAGGATCGACAATTCGGCGGCTTCTGAGTCGGGTGTGTGGGCTTTTTCGGTCGGTCCCGATACGGGTTCGATTCGCCACCCTTCGGAGCTCGTATACGCATCCCACAGCGCCCGGTACGGCTCGTGGCGAGCAAGTAGCTCGCGGTGGGTGCCTTGGGCGGCAATGCGGCCGGCGTCGATCACGGCAATGGAGTCGCTGTCCGTGATCGTGGCCAGTCGGTGCGCGATCGCGATGACGGTGCGGGTTCGCGTGAGTTGAGCGATCGCGTCGAGGGTACGGCGTTCGGTGGTGGCGTCGAGGGATGCTGTGGCTTCGTCGAGCACGATGACCGGCGCGTCTTTGAGCAGGGCTCGCGCAACGGCGATGCGCTGCCGCTGACCGCCCGAAAGCTCGCCGCCACCCGCGCTCAGTGCCGTGTGCCAGCCATTGGTGAGTCCGTCGGCAACGTCATCGAGTTGAGCGTGAAGCGCTGCCCGCACCACCTCTTCGTCGGTCGCGGTGGGCCTCGCGATCCGGATATTCTCAAGGAGCGATTCTTCGAATACGTACTCGTCTTGCTGAATGAACGCGACGATCCGTGCGAGATCGGTGCTCGCGATCTCGCGGACATCGATGCCACCGATCCGCACGGCCCCTTCACCGGTGTCATAGAAGCGAGCCAGCAGCCTCGCGAGCGTGGATTTGCCGCTGCCGGTCTCGCCGACGAGCGCCAGACTCGCACCTTCGGGGACCCGCAACGACACGGCGTCCACGGTGCGCTGATGCTCGTGATAGCCGAAACTGACCTCGTCGAACTCGACATCGAAGCGTTCCGGTAGCCGGGGATTCGGCGACTCAGTCAGTTCCTCCTCCGCGAGTATCTCCTGCACTGCGGTCGCGGAAAGCTGGATGCGCGTCATGATCGTTGCGAGCGTCCCCACGAGCGTCATGATCGGCGCGAGGAATCCGAGCGAGAGCACGAGGAAGAGCACCAAGGTCGCGAGGTCGACGTCACCGTTCACGTAGCCGAGTCCGGCGCCCGGGATCAACAGCACCACGGCAAGTCCGGTTGCCGCACTCATCCCCGCGACGAGCCAGCGCAGCGGACCGGAGGTGGCCGCATCCTGGAGTTGCGCGCCGCGGATGACCGCTGATTTTGCGCGGTCGTACCCGGAATCGGCCCGCAAGTAGGCGCGGATCACGCGAATGCCGTGGAGATACCCCATGACCGCGCGATTGAGCACGAGCGCGTGTTCCGCAAGCGCCTTGTTGTTCTTCTGTGCGAGCACCATGCCAATTGCGGAGACTACGACGAGCAGCACGAGCGCTCCCAAGGCGAGCAGCGCCAGGCGCCAATCGAGAACGAACAGCGCGACGATCGTCACAATCGGTACCGCCGCGGCCGCCGCACCGTCCGGAATCCCGTGAGCGAGGGCTTCTTCGAGCTGTTCGACATCGTCGTGCAGAATCTTCTTCATTTCGCCGCTCGAACGTGCCTGCACCCGGCCGAGCGGCAGACGGTTGAGTTTGCGTCCGATGGCAAGCCGCAGGCCTTTGAGGATGCGGTACGCGGCGACGTGACCGACGTGAGTCGAGATCGCGTTGGCAATGGATCGCAGCAATAATGCCGCTGCAGCAAAGCCGACGATGAGCGGAATTGAGGACGCGTCATCCTCAATGAACAGTGCGACGGTCACCGCATAAACCGCGATGAACGGGGCGAGCGAACATGCCGCAGCGATCACTGAGAACGCAGCGGAAGTGATGAGCGCGAGCCGATGCGCACGAATCGCGGCTCCGAGTGAGGTCGGCAGTGCATCCGAAGAAGTAAGGGTCACCTTAGTGAACCTAGTTACCCACGGATGTTTAATCAATAGCTATGTATTAATTCGGGCTCCTCTCGTAGACTTCCGACCATGAGCGCGACTCCCGAGCCATTTAGCCGCGGCCGCGGCCGTCCGCCGCACAGCATCGGCGCGCTTCTCACTCGTGAGGCAATTCTTGATCGTGCGCTCGAGATTGCTGGCGCCGAAGGCTTTGCCGCGCTCACCATGAACCGCTTGGCGCGAGACCTCACGGTCACGCCAAAAGCGCTCTACAACCACGTGCGCAATCGGCAAGACGTGATCGACGGCGTCGCCGCACTCATTGTGCAGTCGCTTCCGACCCCTGAATTCGACGCTAATGACTGGCAGAATTCCCTGCGGGCTGCCTACCGCGCAGGCCGCAAAGCGTACCGAAAGCATCCTCGGGCAACACTCATCTCACTCGACGAAACGGTCTCACCCACCGAGGTGGATCCCGGTCGAATCCTTCTCGCCGAAGACATGCTGGAGTTCTTCGTGTCGGTGGGACTGACGCTCGAGCAGGCGGTAGCCGTTCGAGGTGCTTTCCTTACGGACTTATTCGGATTCGTCCTCATGATCGACTATCGCTACGACACGTCTCCCGCGCCAATTCGCGAGGCGCTCGCGCAACCGGTCCCGGCAGTTTGGCTCGAAGCATTACCCGAGGTGCCAGCGCCACTCGCACGACAAGCTGCCGAACAACCGGCGTTGACCAGTGACGCGATGTTCGAGGAAATGGTCACATTACGCATCCTCGCGATTGAGTCGCTCCTTGCAGCACAGCCATGAAAAAGTGCCACGAAACTGGTCGACACGCGGCGACACGCGCCGCGTTTTCCTTCTCGTGGCACTTTTTCAAATAGGCGAGTTGGTGAGCCGCGGCGAATTGGCTCGATTGCGGGTTGTGCTGGGCGCGCTACAAACCGACTGAATTCACCCCGTATTCCGCCTGTGCCGCGGTGAATCCCTCGAAGATCAGTTGGTCGATGAGTTGGCTTCGCGAAAACGACATGAGGTCAATGTAGCTCTGCGCGGATTCGGCCGCTTGCTCGTTCCAGTCCACCGAGATGGAGTCAACTGCGTTCGTCGCTTGGCTTGCGGTGAACCCCTCGTATTCGAGTTGCTCGATGAGTCCCGTCCTCGAGAATGCGGTGAAGTCGAGGTAGCTTTCGGCCGAACCGATAGCTTGCGCATCCCAGTTGGCACCGACATTGTCCACCGCGTACGTCGCGTCCGCAGTCGAGAATCCTTCGTATTCAAGTTGATCGATGAGGCCGCTGCGCGAGAAGTTCATGAAGGAAAGGTAGCTCTCGGCGCTTTCGAGCGCCTCCCGTTGGCTGACGGTCGTGGAGTCCTCAACCGGTTCCTCCTTTGGCGGCTGATCCGCTGTCGGCTCATCAACCACAGGATCTTCCACAACGGGCTGATCATCCACGACGAGCTCGTCCGATTCCGGCGCCACGCCGAGCGGCTCCTCGGCAGCCTCGTCTTCGACGGGTGCTTCATCAACCTCAGCGGCTTCTTGCACCTGCGTTTCTTCCGCCACCGGCATCGGGTCACTATCGTCGCCGGCCCCGGCGCCACCAGAGATGACCGCGATGATGAGCGCCGCGGCGCTCGTAGTCCAAGCGATGGCCGCTTGTTGCTTTGTCGGTCGCACCTTCCACCCGACACCATCCGTTGCATTGCCGCTTAGGGTGATGAAGAGGTCGACGAGCCACCAGATGCCGAAGCCGCCGAAAGTGAACAGCTTGAAAAACCCAGTGCCGACCTTGCCCAGATAGAACCGATCGACACCGAGCATCCCGAAGAAGAGTGCCAGTAACCAGGTGGCGGTGTAGCTTTTCGGGGAGGTGTCCTGCTCGTGCTCCCAGCCGCTGCCCGAGCCCGGGGCGTAGGGATCATGCTGAGCCTGTGCCGAAACGTACTGTGGCTGGCCGGGATACCGCGACCGGTCGGAGCTCATGGCGGTCGCTTTCTGTCGGATAGCCGCACCATATGCGCAACCACCGACATCGAAGTTCGAGTGGGGATATATCGGCACCGAAAGCGCCAGAACCCTAAACTTTAGGTTAGCCTTACCTTTAGCATCATGTTTTCTGGGAGTTCCATATGCACGACGACCTCGGTCTGACACCGACCGCTATCCGTCGACTCATTGCGCTCCTCAACCATCCAGACCATCAGCGCGATCTCGAGGAACGCCATCTCGAAATCAAGTCAGTATCGCCGCTGACCGAGTCACTCGTGCGCGTCACCGCCCAAGTCTCGGGCACCGATCCACTCGACGCCTGGAGCCTCCCCAACACCACACTGCATCTTGAGTTCCCCGCCCAATCTGCCGCGATGCCGGGGCAGCCAACCGGTGCCGCGTCGGCATCGCGGGTCTACACGGTGAGGGATATCGATCTCGATTCACGGATGCTCACGATCGATTTTGTGCGCCACCCCGAGCCCTCTCCCACCATGCAGTGGCTTGCATCCGTGGCACCGGGCAATACCGTCCGTGCGCTTGGCCCACGGCCTCACCGCCTCCCCCACCCGGGGAGCCCGCGCATCCTGCTTGCTGATGCCGCTGCGCTGCCCTCGGCGCTGAGCGTCATCCGTCGAATGCCATTCGATACGGAGACCACGGTATTTATTGCGGCATCGACAGCGGAGGTAGAGCTGTTTCAGTCTGACGCCGCCGATGCCATCGAGGCTGGTCTACGCATCCATACCGTCGACCCGAATACGCCGATGCCGCTGTATTCGGCGTTCCGCTCGCGACACGTGCCGCTTCACACGAGCGTGTGGGCTGCCGGCGAATGCAAGGACATGCGGGCTCTTGATCAACACTGCCGGACAGTCCTTCGCCTGCCGACGGAACGAGCGCAGACGATTAATTATTGGAAGGCCGACGTCACGAGTGACCGGATCGACCTCGCCCGGCTGCAAGCGACGCAGCAGGCCGTTGCGGCAGGCGCACGCCACTAAACGAGCGACTGACTTCGGCTGAATGCGGCGCTACACCCCAACCGCAAACGGCGGCCGCTCAACGCCGGGCGCCACGGCCTCGGCCGGGTCCGCACCGAGCTGGATGATTGTGTTGTCGGCATCGACATGCACGACTGTCGGGGTGAAGGAGCGCGCCGTCGCGTCATCCATCTGCGCGTACGTGATGAGAATCACGGTGTCGCCGATATCGATGAGGTGCGCCGCCGCGCCATTGATGCCGAGCACGCCGGAGCCGCGCTCGCCCGCGATCGTATAGGTCTCCAGGCGAGCGCCGTTCGTGACGTCCACAATTGACACCAGCTCACCGGGAAGAATGTCTGCGGCGTCGAGCAAGTCCAGGTCGACGGTGACGGACCCGACGTAGTGCAAGTTGGCTTGCGTCACGGTTGCACGGTGAATCTTGGATTTGAACATGGTTCTGGTCATTGAACCCATTTGCCCGAGTTCCCTTCCGGTTGCGCAGTGTGATTTCGGAGGCCAGCAGCGGTCACAAAAGTACTGCGAGAGATCGGCCAAGTTTATCGCGGGTCATCGCATTGCGGCGCTGATTTTTCGGGCGGCTGCTTCGAGCACATCAACGACTCGCTCTTGGTCTAGCGGTCGCGGCGGGTAGAGCACGGCGATCGAAGCCGGTCGACCTTCCGGCAGGGTTACTGGCACGGCGATCGATGAAATCCCGAGAATCACCTCATCATGGCTGCGTTCGAAACGCTGCGGCGGGAATTCATCCGGATGCAATTGCGAGCGGATCACAAGCCCCGGCGCACCTTTGTCAATGGCATGACGGCTGCCCGGACGCTGCGCAACAGTGGTGTCGGCATGGCGCGGCTCGGCGCTACTCAAGGTGACCGCGGCTTCTCCGTCAAATACGACGAGGAAGGAAGTCATGTCGAGCTCGTCCGCGATGGATGCAAGCTCCGGCCCGGCCGCACGCTGCAGGCTTGGCGCGACGCTGCGGGCAAGCGCCACAAGCCGCGCGCCAAGTTCGAGTTCTCCAGACGGGAGCCGCTCGACGAAGCCGTAGTCCTCCAGGGTGCGTACGAGGCGGTACGCCATCGAGCGGTGGATGCCCAGCTCGGCCGCGAGCGCAGCCACACTGAGCGGGGTCTCACCTTCACCGATCAGAGTAAGGGCACTGAGTCCGCGCGCGAGGGTTTGCGAGCCACCCTCAACGGGCCGTATTGCCGAGTTCGTCAACATTTCCACCTTCGGTTCGCACGAACACCTTGCAGCGTCTTCGCTGCCCCGATACGATTGTATCTATAGTTACAACGCTGTTTCAACTATAGATACAACGATGTAGATACGTGAAGTCTTGAGGAGTCATTGACATGCAGATCCACCACCGCGGATACGTCTCCGGCGATCCCCGCATCCAGCCCGCTGCGGGCTACGGCGTCGACCGAGCCGACGAGATCCCCGACGAGATGGACGTGCTGATCGTCGGCACCGGGCCAGCCGCAGTCGCCGTATCCGCGCAACTCGCGAAGTTCCCAAACCTCAATGTCCGTGCGATTGAACAGCGCGACGGTCGCCTCGAAGTGGGCCAGGCCGACGGCATCCAGGCCCGCTCGGTCGAAACCTTCCAGGCCTTCGGCTTTGCGAACGAGATCATTGACGAGTCATACCGCAACGTCGAGATGGCGTTCTGGAAGCCGGACCCCGAGAACCCCTCCAAGATTGTCCGCGCCTCCCGCGCCCCCGACGACGCAACCGGCATCAGCGAGTTCCCGCACATCTATGTGAACCAGGCACGCGTGCTCGACTACTTCCTGCGCGAAGCCGTCCGCGCTCCGGGACGCATCACGCCCGACTACGGGGTCGAGTTCGTCGATATGACCATCGACCGTGAGGCGGAATACCCGGTCGAGGCACGCATCCGTTACACCGCAGGCGAACGCACCGGCGAGGAGCGCACCGTGCGCGCGAAATATCTCGTCGGTGGCGACGGTGCGCGCAGCCGCGTTCGCAAGTCCCTCGGCCACAAACTGCACGGCGACGCCTCGATGCACGCGTGGGGCGTGCTCGACATTATGGCGAACACCGACTTCCCCGACTACTACCTCAAGTGCGCAATTCAGTCGCACGATCACGGCCAGATTCTGCTCATCCCTCGCGAGGGCGGCTACCTCGTGCGCATGTATGTGGACCTCGGCGACCTCGAAGAAGGGGATGCGGGTGCCATCCGATCGACGCCGGTCGAGTCGATGATCGCCACAGTGAACACCATCATCGCCCCCTATTCGATCGACGTTCGCGAGGTCGCCTGGCACTCGGTCTACGAAGTGGCGCACCGCGTCACCGACGGCTTCGACGACCTCGAAGACGACGAGCGCGGAGAGCACACCCCGCACGCCTTCATCATGGGCGATGCCTGCCACACCCACTCGGCAAAGGCCGGTCAGGGCATGAACGTGTCGATCCAGGATGGTTTCAACCTCGGCTGGAAGCTCGCCGCAGTCCTCGAGGGCCGCTCCCCCGCATCCCTGCTTTCGACCTATTCGGAAGAGCGCCGCGTGGTCGCGAAAAACCTCATCGACTTCGATAAGGAATGGTCCTCGCTCATGGCCAAGCCTGCCGACGAGTGGGAAGACCCCGAAGAGCTGCAGCGCTACTACGTCTCAACGTTTGAATTCCCGGCCGGATTCATGACCGAATACACCGAGTCAATGATCACCACTGGCCTCGAGCACCAGAGCCTCGCCGCCGGCTACCCGATCGGCAAGCGCTTCAAGTCGGCCGAAGTGATTCGCCGTTCCGACAACCGCTGGCGCCACCTCGGTCACCTGCACGAGGCCGACGGTCGATGGCGCGTGTACGTATTCGCGGATGCGGCCGGCCCCGCGCACGAGGGTACGCAGACTGCGGAGTTCGCGAACTGGTGGGCGACGAGCGCGGATTCCCCGCGGGTGAAGTACACGCCGGCTGATGGTGATGAGGATGCGACCTTTGACACCAAGGTGATCTACCAGCAGGACTACACCGAGGTTGAACCGCACGATGTGCCCGCGGCATTCAAGCCGGTCAAGGTACCGTTCGGGCTCGTCGACCAGAACCAGATTTTCTCGGCAGGTCACGGCCGCGACATCTTCGCCGAGCGCGAGATCAGCCGCGAGGGTGCCGTCGTCGTGGTGCGCCCCGACATGTATGTCTCGGGAATCTTCCCGTTGGATGCGCATGCGGAGATCGCGGCGTACTTCGAGCAGCATCTACTGCCGGTTTCAGAGTAGGTCTTTGGATTCGGTTGGCGGGTGACCAGTTCTGGTCACCCGCCAATTGCGCGCCGAATATATTGGAGCAAATAGTTCACTTCGGCCGGACATCCGCTCCCTGAGAGCCACTATGCTCCAAATTTTTCACGGCGAGGCGGCTGGGGTCATGGCGGGACTGCTTACCACAGCCCAGTGCGCTCACGCGCTACTGCCAGCCGCTCGAATACCGGCACGAGGCTGTCAGGGACAGGTTTGTAGCTCCCGAGGTCAGGCCTCGACATGGCGCTCGCCTGATCCCACAACTCTTGGGAGACGCCGGACAATTCGGGCTTGTACTCAAGCCGAAAAGCGCTGAGCTCTGAAACATGCTGCATGAACAGCTTGCTCGCTCGACCGTTCCCCTCGCGGAACGGATGTGCATGGTTTACGTAGGCAAAGACAGTCGCCGCGGCGGCCGCAAACTCGTGACGATTGAGCGTCTCCCACGGAGTGTCTCTCACGATTCGCTCTGCGTCCGCCAAGTACTTGCCGATGTCGGCGGGCTCGGCAAATTCTAGCGGAGGCTTGAAAATCGGCACCGTGCGAAACTCTCCCGCCCATTCGAAGATGTTTTTGAACAGCTCTCGATGAATTGCCTGCAAGTGCCGGATATCGTACGTACGCAGCACATTCGTTACACCAGACTCAACCTTGAACTGCTGCTTCGCCACCTCTGCGTATTCCCTTCGAGCCAAAGCAGCCCCGTCGCGCTCCCCGTACAGGTTGCGAAGAACAGCGCCACCAGGCTCCCAGAGATAAGAGTCCCAGGAATTGAATTCCTCGACCATCAGCTCGCAATGTTGAAAACGCGCGATCGTTCTGAGGCACCGGCCACTCGCCGGTCGTACTCCTCCTCGTCGATGGCGCCTCGCGCGAAATCGGTCAAATTCTCGACATCTTCGCGGTTCGGCACCCATCCTTCATGCCAGGCGGACGCAAGGGAGTTGAGAACGGCCGTCCGTTTTGTCTCTTCCAGATGTTCAAACAGCTCAGGCCAGCGCGCCTCAAGATTGAACTCGCCCATGATTTGCATCCTCTCGCGGTTAACTTTCAATGTTACTGCTTTGACTGGTTGATCGCTGTTGCGATGTGCTGTTGCCGGAGTTTCACGATTGGGTACTTGGCGACTCTCTGATTGGTACATCAGAAGAGGCCGGTGACCCGTTTGGACCACCGGCCTCAGCCGTGTTGACCTCTCATGCAGGCCAGTCGCTTCGCGTTACGCGTTAGCCTTCTGCACGCGCTGGATCAGGTCGACGAATGCGTTGACGTACATGGTGAGGAACTCGCGAGTGCCCTCGTTGGTGATTTCGCCGTTTTCGATGAGGCCTGGCGTGACCTGGATCATGCCCTCGGGCTGGCCCATGACGATCGCGTTGAAGTGCCCCATGATGGCGCGCAGGTGCTGCTGCGCTGCGGCAGTCGAGATCGGACCGCCCGAACCACCGATGATCGCGACTGGCTTGCCGTTGAAGGACATGTCGCCGTAGGGACGAGTGGACCAGTCGAACGCGTTCTTCAGTACGCCGGGAATCGAACGGCTGTACTCGGGAGTCGCGATGAGCACGCCGTCGACGTCCACGATCTGCTGCTTGAAGTCCTTGGCAACCTGGGGGAAGTCACCTTCGAGGTCGAGCGAGAAGAACGGCAGCTCTTTGATCGAGATTTCTTTGAACTCGACGCCCTCGGGCGCAAGTTTCGTCATTGCTTCAACGAGCTGGCGGTTGATGGATGTGCTCGAGATGCTCCCGACGATGTAACCGATGGTGGTCAATGCAGTTCTCCTTCTGGGGATGGAATGGACCAACACGGATCGTGATCCATGCATATTCAATGGCTTAACGCGCGTGGGTATTCCCGTGAACGATCATTAATTTTTTGGATCGGTCGCCGGTGGAGGTTTGGTGACCAATCCGATTCTCTTGCCCAGTAGCGTTACTCAGAAGCACAGCGCTTCGCGAATGACCTCGGAACGCGATTTATTTGCAAGTCGAGCATGTTCATCGAGAATGGCTATTTCGTCGACTGTGAGTCGGAGCGCAACCACTTGAGAAGGTTCCGAACCTCGCCCGGGACGTCCGCGGACTCGCTTCTTTAGAGCTTCGACATCGTAGCCCGCCTCAGCTTCAGCAACCCATGCAGCGATCTGCTCTTCAGTTACTGGTTTTCCGTTGATCGTCTCGCCGTCATCCACTCAATTAATGTATAACGAAAATCTCGACTTTCAACGCGACTTTGGGGGCTTAGGTCCTATGCGAGGAATAACTCCGCCAGTAGCTCCGCCGACCGTACGCGCGGCTCGATGTTGGGGCTTTGGTGGGCGATGATGAGCTCGTCTGCGCCGGTGCCGTCGACGAACTCGCGAACTTTCTCGCGCACAACATCCGGCGTGCCGACCGCGCTGTAGGCCATCATCTCGCGAAGGTGACCCGCTTGTGGCGACGCGAGCACCGCATCCGCCTGCTCGTCGCTGAGTTCGATCCCAGGGCGAACGAGGAGCGCGACGCGGCTGCGCATCACTTCGCGCTGCTGTTGGTCGGCGTCAGCCTGGTTATCGGCAGCAATCACGTTGTACCCGGCTATCACGTGGGGCTTTTCGAGTTGCTCGGATGGCCGGAACTCGTCCCGGTACAGCGCAATCGCCTGATGCAGTTGCGCCGGTGAGAAGTGCGATGCGAAGGCATACGGCAGGCCGAGCGCCGCCGCGAGGGACGCGCCAAACAGTGACGAGCCGAGGATGTAGAGCGGGACGTTCGTGCCCTTGCCCGGGTAGGCGTTGACGCCGGGAATGCTCGATTCGCCGCGCAGGTATGCCTGCAGCTCGACGACGTCTTGCGGGAAATTCTCGGCCGAATTCGGGGTGCGTCGCAGGGCACGAAGTGTGTTCTGGTCGGTGCCGGGCGCGCGGCCGAGACCGAGGTCGATGCGGCCTGGATGCAGGGTCTCGAGGGTGCCGAACTGTTCGGCGATCGTGAGCGGCGAGTGGTTCGGCAGCATGACTCCGCCGGCGCCGAGTCGGATGCTCTTGGTGTGCGCGGCGACGTGGGCGATCAGCACCGAGGTGGCCGATGACGCGATCGTCGACATGTTGTGGTGTTCCGCGTACCAGACCCGCGAATAGCCGTACTCCTCCGCCTTCTGCGCGAGTGTCACCGTGCCCTCGAGTGCCTCGGCAATCGGGCGATCGCGAGCGATGGTCGCAAGATCGAGAATCGAAAGCGGAACAGACATTGGCCCTCCTAGACCGATAAACGAATCACGTCAGCCTAGTGGTGGAAAGTGGACCGAGCGACGTTAGGCCGCCAGTGTTCGTTCGTGGCGGATTCGCGGCCTTTGCAACGTGGTCAGGCACGACTGTTCGCGACGTACGCGTCAAATACGGGCGCGAACTCCGCTTCGGTCACGACCGGGATGCCGTACTTCGCTGCGTTTCGCGCCTTACCCGACTGCGTGGCTGGGTCTTCAGCCACAAGGACGGCGGTCTTTTTCGTCACGGCCCCAGTCGTGAGCCCCGCCTCAACCAGGTGCTGCGCCCATTCTTCGCGGGGTATTGACATCGCACCGGTGAAGACAACGCGGCATCCGGGCGTGAGCTGGAAGTTGGCGCCGGTACTCGCGATGCGCTCGTCAGGATGCTCGGGACGCCCAACGAGTTGAGCGCGCGACCGCGAGGATACGGCAGTGAGCATTGACCCGAGATCGGGTAGCGTCAGGTCGAGGATCGTGCTGATCTGCGCGAGTTGGTTCTGCTCGTCATCCGTGACGGTGCCATCTGCGACCGCTTCCGCGGCGACCGCGTCGAGGTAGGTCCGGTGAAGTTTTGGAAGCCGTCCGTCGTCGAGGCGCGCAACTTCCGCGAGGGAGGCCAGCTGCGAATGCTCGCCGGAAGAGATGAGCCCGTCGTCGAGCACATCCGTGAGCAGTTCGAGATAGACGCTCGCCCCGAGGTCGTCAGTGGGTAGCGGCACGGTGACTCGCTGCCAGAGCGGCTGGTCTTGGGACGATACGGCAGCGTTCGGATCGGCTACGCGCGCGGACAGTGCTGCAGTCGGATGGGCCGTTACTCGTACCGAAGGGAAGACTCCGCGTGCTACGTCTTGCTGCCAATCTCGATCACCGTTCGCTGTGCCGAGCAGTCTCGTCAGCACTTGCGAAGTCGCCTTCGCGTCACCGAGGGCAGAGTGGGCATCGATGAGGTCAATCCCGAGTGCAGCACACACGTCGACAAGCTTGGTCGCACCGAACGTACGGCGCGACCACACCATGGTGCACAACGCGGCGTAGTCATCAGCCATCGCGTGGCCGTGAGGCTCGAACTCTGCACGAAGGAAGCGCACGTCAAAAGCTTGGTTGTGCGCGACGAGTGTCCGTCCGGCAAGCAGTTCGACGAGGTCGGGAGCGATATCGCCAAACACTGGTGCATCAACGACATCCCGCGCGCGAATCCCGTGCACGTGCGTCGCACCGATATCGCGCTGCGGGTTAACGAGCGTCGTCCATTCCTGCTCAACGCCGCCCTGATCGTCGAGCAACACAACGCCGACTTCGACGATTCGGTCACCACGGGACGGTGAGAACCCCGTCGTCTCAAGATCCAATACCGCGAACGACACCGCAGCCTCCAATATTTAGAATCGTTCTTTATAAGTTGGCTGTGCCGAGAAAGCAAAACCGACAACAAGACAAACCATATGCTGAGCCAACGACAGTGGCGATGATTGGCAGTGCAATCTGGTTCACGCCGAATGCTCTCGTTATTCGCCGTCTCGGCTCGGTTCGGACACATTGACGGTCGCATCAATCACGTCAAATGCTGGTAATTCGCGAACCAGTCGCTGCGTTTCCATCGAGACAGTGACGAGCGAGCCGATCAGATCGACCACGTATCGGGGGTTGTCGTGTTCCCGCAACCAATCGTTCGGGTCGTTGACGATGCCCGAAGCTTTGTCTGTCTTCACGTAGTACCGGTCGACAATCCACTCGAGCGGGCTCCGACCGCCGATCTTGTATTCGTCCGCCTCGGCCGGGATATTCGTGATCGTCAGGCTGTCGTTGTACTTCAGCCCAGTGCGCTTCGCCCGCTGCGTCCACGACATCTTCTTCGCCCCGATGCGGTACAGCTCGAACGGATCGCGATCGGTGTCCACCTTGTAGCTGTATTCGAGCCCGGCCCAGGCTGGGACCTGCTCGTAGTTCACGTGTAGCTCGGCGAGATCGCGACCGATGCGAACGTAGTCGAAGAAGCCTCGGCAGCGAGGGATGTGCGGCAGTAGCTTCTTGAGGTCGGCTTCGTATCGCTCGCGATATTCGGTGTGGTGAAGCAGCGCGTAGACGTAGTAGAAGATGTCGTCCTTGCTGAGTTCCGCGCCGCCGGACTCGGATGAATAGGCCGCACGATAAAGCGACAACGTCTCGTCGGTTATGTTGTCGAGTCGGCGATAGCCGTCGACGACGATGTCTTCGCCGGATGCGTCAATCGCGTCAAAGTTGAAACCTCCGTCGGAGGATTCGATGGGTTCCCAGGTGTAGCGGGCGAATACCTGCCCACCGCTCCCGGCACCGGTGACATGCAAGTCGGGCAAGAGGGGGGTCATGAATGCACTGAATCGAACCGCGGAACCGGCGCCAACCTGGTAGATCGCCAGGTTCTCGTGCCCGCCCGTCGGCCAAAGGCGCGGCAACTGATAGATCATATCGTTTAGCGGACGATCGAAGTACGCCCATTGGCTACAGAATGGGCGATATATCGAACGACGAATAGATTCCGCCTTGAACTCGTGTTTACGCCCGCGTTTCGCGTCACTGCGTAGACCACGATTCCAGTTGATCTGCGTGGGCGAATCGAGCGTCACACTACCGCCAACGAACTGATTGTAGTTGTCGACCATGCGACTCATGTTGTTCTGAACCGCTTGCCGCGAGAAGCTGTAGCACCATGCATCACGAGAAGTTGCCAGACCGCGTGAATAGATGCGAAAGACACCGGCTGCAGAGTTACCTGCAGACCCCCCAATCGGCTGGTAAGTGGTGAATCGCTCGTCGCGCTGGTTGATCCAGTCGCCCTGCTGGTTCGGGGTAATCATCGTGAATTCGGTGCCCGAGACGCTTGCGTCTTGTGCCAGGCGATCCAGTTTCTCTTCGCGGGTCAGGTAGTCGCCGATATCGCAGTAGTGAATCTGTGCGGGTTCGGTGCCGTCGGTGGTCTTCACGAGGAAGGTGATCGATACACCGGTGCGACTGCCTTCGCCGAACACGTTGCCCGCCTCCTTACGGCGAGACTCACCCTGAGTGCGCGCGTTCCCGCGGAGGTTCAACACGAATATCTCGTCGAACTCCCGCTGCCAAATGAGCCGCACGCCATCCGCAGTATTACCGTCGATAAAGCCGCTATTCGACACAAACGCAATAATCCCGCGGCCGTTGATTCGGTCTGTTGCCCATCGCAGCGCACGATAGTACGAGTCGTACAGACCGTTCTTATTCTGCGCAGTCGAGCGAAGCGCATAACTATTCCGAATACGGTCGTCAACATCGGGATACGACTCATTCTGGTTATTGTCATTCGCGCTTGTTTGCCCCACCGAATACGGCGGATTCATCACGATGACGCTGATCTCCGAGTCGCGCTGCTGCTCGATCCGCTTGGTATTCGATGGGAACACATCCCCCGCCAGGCGATTCTCGCGGCTGTACATCGCGAAGGTGTCCACCAGCGAGATTCCGGGGAAGCTCGAATCCTCGGGTGCAATCCCCTGCTCGGCGCACACCTCTCGGTAGACCGCCTCGATGTTGACCGCTGAGATGTAGTAGCTCAGCAGCACTATCTCATTCGCGAACAGCTCGTGGCGGTACTTCCGCGGCAGGTCTTCCGGTTTGATCACGCCGGTCTGCAGCAACCGCGTCATGAATGTTCCGGTCCCCACGAACGGGTCGAGAATCTGCACGCCCTCATCCGAAAGCGACTTTCCGAACGCATTCTGCGCCAGCACATCCGCCGAGCGCACGATGTAATCGACGACCTCGATGGGCGTGAACACGATCCCCATCTTGTCGCGCAGCTGCGGGAAGGCTTGCGAGAAGAAGCGGTCGTAGAGCGTCACGAGCATCTGCTGCTTCGAGGTGACATCGTTCAGGCCGCGAATCCGGTCTGTCACCTTCGCGTAGAACCCCCTCGAGTGGCTCACGCTCCTTCTCGAAGGCCGCGTTCTCGCTGAACTTCGCGATGACCTTGCCGAGTGCCGTGGAGACTGGATTCTCCGCCGAAAACTCGTGCTCGGGGAACATCGCGTCGAAGATGGGCCGCGTGATCATATGCTGCGCGAGCATTTCGATCGCTTCGCTCTCACTGACCTCCGGATTCACCGTCTTTTTCAGCGCCGACACGAAGCGCTCGAACGCGCGCCGGTCGGCACCCGGTGCACTCAGGTGCGCCGAAATCAACCGGATGAACCGGCCCGCGATCTCGTCAATGTCCCGGGCCCAGTCGTCCCAGTACATCCGGTCGCCGACGTTCTTCACGAGCTTGGCGTAGACCGCATCCTTCCACGCGCTATCGAAATCCATGCCGGGAAGTGCGCGAATGCCATCCCGTTTCGGCGTCTGCGGAACGAGCAGGTCATCCGCTTCGACCGCGGCGTCGCCGATCGAGTCGGCATCCGCATCCTGTGTCTTCCGCGTGAGATCAACGGTGCCGACCACGACCGTCTCGGGCGGAGTGCCGGAGATACTCATCTGGTTGATCTGCGCATCCAACCGCTCATCGTGCGCGCGAAGGGCCTGCAGGACCTGCCAGACCACCTTGTAGCGCTCGTTCTCATTGAGCGCATCCTCTGCCGAAACACCCGTCGGGATCGCAATCGGCAGGATGATGTAGCCGAACTGCTTGCCCTCGGAACGCCGCATCACGCGCCCGACCGCCTGCACCACATCCACCTGCGACTTGCGAGGATTGAGGAAGAGCACCGCGTCGAGCGTCGGGACGTCAACGCCCTCGCTGAGGCAGCGCGCGTTCGTGAGAATCTTGGTGACGGGCCGGCCGAACTGATCCAGCTCGAGATCCTCTTTCAGCCAGTCGAGCGCTTCTTGGCGTTCGACCGAGCGCATCGTGCCATCCACGTGCCGCGCCTGCACTGCGAGGTCATCGGTGGGGTCGTCATTCGTGAGGTCCGAGAGGTGGTCGTCGACGAGCGCCGGGAAATCGCTCGCGGTGCGCTTCGAAGTCTTGATGTCTTTAAGGAAGGCCACAGCTCGACGCATCGGGTTGAGATCGGCACCAAAACCGTCGGCGAACTCACCCGACTGGCGCTTCGCGAGCCCGTTCCAGCATCCGACCAGCTTCGTGACATCGGTGAGCGGCAGCTCGTAGGTCGCATCGGCCAATTGGGTCTGGAAGGAATCCGCAATCTGATCCTCGGCGACACCCAAGACGAGCACCTTGTAGTCGGTGAGCAGGTTCTGTTCCACCGCCTCGCCAAAGGAAAGCCGGTAGAGAACCTTGCCGTACACATCCTCGTCGTCCATCGAGACGAGCACCGCTTCCTTCTCTTTCGCGGTGTTCTTCACGTTGTCGTTGTAGATGCGCGGGGTTGCGGTCATATACACACGGCGCTCGGCTTCGATGTAGTCGGCGTCGTGGATGCGCACGAAGGTCGACTCATCCTCGTCGGACAGCGTGACGCCTGTGGTGCGGTGCGCCTCGTCACAAAGCACGAGATCGAAAGGCGGGAGGCTCGTCGCTTGCGCCTCGTGCACCGCCTGCAATGACTGGTAGGTTGAGAAGACGACGACCATTCCTTCGATGTTGTCGGCGAGATTGTCATACGCTCTCGCGAGGGCCGCGCCATCGGTGGTTGCCGGCACCGCGAGCTCCTCGATCGCGACGCTCGTGATGTCGCCGGTCTTGCGCCGGCCGACGGTTTCGTCCGAACCCACGACGAAGGCAGTCAATGGGATTTCCGGATCATGTTCGCGGGTCCACTCTTCGAGAGTCTGCTGCAGCAGCGCGAGCGAGGGCACGAGAAACAGCACCGTGGAATAGCCCTGGCCGTGCTCGCGCGTGACCGCCTCCGCGAGCTTGAGCGAGGTGAAGGTCTTGCCGGTGCCGCACGCCATGATCATCTTGCCGCGGGTGACCGACTCGTCTTTGAACGCATCCATCGTGGCCTGCACGGCCTTGAACTGGTGCGGACGCAGCTGCTTGCGGTCGAAGGTGCGCGGAGCGGTTCGCGGGTCTTCGACGGCATAGGTCGACCAGTCGATATTCGAGTGTCGCAGCTGGTCGAGCCCGACGGTGCGGATCTTCTTATTGCGGTTCTTCAGTGCCTCCGTGGCGTTGCCCGACCAAGCAACCGCCGTGGTGTCGATCCAGATGCCGTCGGTGAAGGGTTCGCGGCCGACCGCCTCGAGAAAGGAGTCGAGGTCGCTCTTCTGGACTTTGCGTGTCTCCGCGAGAAACTTGCACTGGATTGCCGTGAGGCCGCCGTCCTTACGGCGTGCAACGAGATCGATGCCCGTGTCGGTACCGGTGCGCTCTGGCCAGTCCTTCCAGAGCCAGACTTCATCGTGCTGGGTGCCCCAGGTCGCGTCTTGCAGGAGGAAGTGCCGAACGAGTTCCTCGAAGTAGTTTCCCTGCATCCGTTTCGAGTCGGCGAGTCCGCGAAGTGAGTTCAGGAGCCGATCAAGGTCGGTGTGCTCGGTATTTGTCTGGGCAAACTGAACAGTCGACATTGGGCTCCTTGACTTGCTGATTCATTCAGTTTGCCTCAAATTGTGAAGTGTCGCCCCGCCGAATCGCATTCCGATCGCGACGGCCGACTCCGCTTATGCTGGAGCGCTCCCCTACGCAGTGGCTACTTTTCGGTTCGGTCGTGCTCGTGAATCGGTTGTTGAACAGAATCCGCGCTCTCCACGGGAGGTGGCCGTGTGCCACCTCGTTGCGCCGCAGCACCAGCGAATACGACCAGCGTGAGCCCCATCAATTGCATCGCGGATGGCGCCTGGCTCAACAACAGCAGACCAGCGAGAGCAGCGAATGCCGGCTCGATTGCGAGCAATGTTCCGAACGCGGTATGCGTCATCCGTCGCAGTGCAATCATTTCGAGAGCGAAGGACACCACCGGTGAGAGCAACGCAATCCCCGCAGCGAGTGCAAGCACCCAAATTGCGGCATTGCCCTGAATAACTTGGGGCAGTCCCGCCGGTGCAGTGAAGAGCATGGCAATCGGGATTGTGAGCGCGAGTGCGCTGATGCCGGTGAAGCGGTCGCCCACCCGTTGCGTGTACACGTTATACAGCCCCCAGCACACGGCCGCGAGCAGCGCGAACACCACACCAAGGAAGTCGATACGGCCTTGCCAGGGCTCGGTGAGCAGCACCACACCAATAAACGCGACGATCGGCCACACCAGCTTGCTTCGTCCCCGACCGGTAAACGCGGCAACTGCGAGCGGACCGAGGAACTCAATCGCCACTGCCGTGCCCAATGGAATTCGCTCTACCGCGGCAAGAAAGAATATCGACATCAGACCGGTCGCGAGCCCGAGCACCAACAACAACGGCACATCTGCACGACGAATTGTGCTGAAACGCGGCCTGACTATCAGCAACAGCAGCGCCCCGCCGAACAGCATGCGCAGCCACGCCGTACCGGCCGCGCCAACTTCGTCGATCACCGTCACCGACAGCGCATTGGAGACCTGAATGAGCAGCATCGCGGTCACCGCCGGTATCCATGCTGGAATGCCAGTCGAGCTGCGGAATTTCATGACGCCCTTTCGTTGTTTCCTCCTCCCTATTTCTCCACAACACAACCATCCGCGTCTAGCGCGGAATAATGGATGCTCAATCCCGGTAATGCGGACGATCTTGCTAACCTGAGTCGATGGATACCCGTTGGCTGCGCGTCTTTGTCGATCTCGAATCGCTCGGCACGCTCCGGGCAGTGTCTGAGGCCACCGGTTACAGCACTTCTGCCGTCTCGCAGCACCTCGCACGGCTGCAAGACGACCTCGGTGCGACCCTCGTGGAACCGATTGGGCGACGTTTGCACATCACTCCCGCCGGGCAAGCGTTCCTCCCCCATGCCCGACAGATACTGCGGGAACTCGAAACGGGCCGGGGCCAACTCAATGCCGAACGCTCATTGCAAGGCGTACTCCGGGTCGGCGGCTTTGCGACCGCTCTTGTCTCTCACGTTGCGCGCGCGGCCATGCGACTCCAACACGACCATCCGGGGCTGGAGGTCCAATTGGAAGAGCTAGAGTCGGATGAGGTGAAGGCAGGCCTGGCACGAGACAGTATTGATCTCGGCATTGTCTACGACTACAGTCTCGTTCCGGATCAGTCATTTCTCGATCCGTACGCCGAAATTCCCGTGATGCTCGCCGTTCCTGCCGACGAGAAACGGTCGGGACTCGACATCATCGCCGACCCACTAACGTCGTGGATTGGTAACTCACGTTCACACGATGATGACGCGATCATCAATCACATCACGACGACAGTGGGCGTCCAAGCGCGCATACCGCACCACATCGACAGTCTTCATCTGCTCAACAAGTTCATTGCGCTCGGTTACGGTGCGGCACTCGTGCCGTCAGACATCACCAGGGCTCCCGGCGTTCGCTACGTCGATATCGATGGCCTCGCTGGGACTCGGCGCAGCTATGCCGTTACCCGACCGGGACGTGAGAGCTGGCCAATGAGCAGAGCACTCATCCGGGCAATCACGATCGAGGCTGGCCGCGACTCAATGCCGGCAGTGGCCCTAGACTGGAGCGAGCACCCAAGCCCATGAGGGTTCCCCTCGTGCTTATGTCGGCTCCCAGTTGTAAACTGGCCGCATGAAACCAAATCTGCCGGACTACATAGAGGCAGGCAAGTCGTTAGATTCCGACGAGCGCGAGATCGCCGCGCTCGCGCTCCAGCATGTCGATGAGGATGAACAGGCTGAGATTGACGCCGCTTGGGCAGAAGTCATCGAGCAACGACTTGAAGAGCTCACGAGCGGAGCAGTAAAGCCTGTCAGCGGCAAAGAAACCCTTGCAATGGGGCGTGCAATGCTCGCTCAGCGTCACAAGTGACCCTTGATTGGAACGAGCACCCGGACGCTCGTGAAGAATTCACTGTTCAGCGCGCCTGCGCCTGGTAGTACTCGCGCTGGCTCGGGAAGTAGTCATCGAAATAGGGAAGCGTCGCATCGACGATTTATGCCTCGAGTTAGTCGAGGTAGTACTCCCATCCGGGGCCGATGTTCCCGACCTGCGCGGGATTGACGTTGTGCATTACGAATTGCAATTCGGTGCGCTCCCCCGCGTCACGAAGCTCGATCGAAAGGTCCCATTAGACATTCTTCGTCGACGACCCGGGGTCGACGCACTCACTCGGACATGTGCGTCTGCCCAAGTCCACGGGACATGTCCAAGTGAGTTACCGTCCTGTCGAAAACTTTCAGCCGAGGTTCGAGAAGTACTCCCCGACGCGCTCATCAGCCCAGCTCCAGGCGTCCTCACCACGCAGCACAACGTCAGCGCCGCCGTCACTGTAGATCGTCTGCCCGGCACAGTGCGTATTTTCAACCGACGTCAGCCAGATCAGTAGGTGGGCAATGGATTCCGGCGGCTGATGCGAGTTCAAAGGCATCGGCACCGACGCATCAACCATCTTCCGCGTCTGTTCGTCAGCAAGGAGGTCGGCAGTCATTGGCGTCGTCACGATCCCGGGACCGACCGCATTCAGCGGGATGCCTGCGCCGGCCCACTGCTCGGTCACCGATTGGGCGCGCACCCAGCGCGAAATCGCGCGCTTTGTGGATGCGTAGATTTGGCTCCCGCGACGCGGATCTTCGGCGAGCTGGGCCGCGATCTCGAGTGCCTTTGGTTCATCGTTTTCCAGCAGTGCCGAAGTCAGCTCTGGTGAATTCGGTTGGAGAGAGGACATCGAAGACACGATCGCTGCCCGAGGCGCCTCCGACTGTGCAAGCACCGGGCGGATCGCTTCGAGGAACTCCGTCATCCCGAAGAAGTTCACCGAGGCCGTGGCGGGAATTGGATGCGAGATTCCAGCGGAAGCGACTACCGCGTCGACTCGGTTGCCTGCGGCCTCAAGGGCTGCTTTCGCGGCAGCTTGTCGACCTTCTGGCGTGCCGAGATCACCCTCAACCTCGGCATTCTTCAGGTCGACACCGACCACCGTATTGCCCCGCTCACGAAGAATTTCCGCGGTCTTCAGACCGATGCCCGAACCCGAACCTGTGACGTTGTATGTGCGTGCCATTGACATTCCTTACTTTGGGAAGAGGAAGTCACATTTTCGCCCGCGAAGCTGCAGACCGGATGCTTGCGATCTGACCGCCATACGCTACAAACCCTTATTGCTCCAGGTCAATCGTGCCGACGGAATTGGGTCAGCGCGCCTGTGCCTCGTAGAACCCGCGCTGGCTCGGGAAGTAGTCGTCGAAATTGGGGAGCGGCGCATCCGCAATCGATGCCTCGAGTTGGTCGAGATAGTACTCCCAGCCCGGGCCGATGTTCCCCACTTGGGCCGGATCGACGTTGTGCATTACAAATTGCAATTCGGTGCGCTCCCCCGCATCACGAAGCTCGATCGAAAGATCCCATGCTCCGAAGTCGTCCTGAGTTACGACGCGAATTCGCGTGGGTGCCTCGCACTCGGTGATCTTGACCTCGGACCACGGCGCGGTCTCCTCGAACCCGAGTTGCAGCCGGATGGTCTCGCCGACGGCACCATTGCCTTCCCACTTTCCGATCCACTGCGCGGTATGTTCCGAGACCGTGACACGCGACCATGCCTTTTCACGAGACAGTGAGAGAACTCGGTCGATGACCAGATTATGGCCGGAATCGGTTGAGACCAGCGTTCCAGTTGGGATCGGTGGGTTCACGGTCATGATTCGTTCTCCTCAGTGCCAACGCGCGGTTGCGATCAGCGCAAGGATAGGTGGGCACGCTCTGGCTCTGCTGCGAGTGATCGCGATGCACAGCAATTTGTCCTTGAATGAACGAAGACTCTGGCACTTAACCGCGGGTGGTGCTTGGAAAACAATGACGGCCCCCTTGCGGGAGCCGTCGAGCCACGGTTGTGATGGGCAACCGGGCGGGGTACAGATAAGATGCTATCACTCGACAATCGGCACCCGTCAAGTTCGCTAAGGAAATTGATGCAACCAGTCCCGAAGCCACCGCAAGACCGCATGATCGTCTACGTCGACGGCTTCAATCTCTATCATGGCATGCGCGAGAAATTCGGACGGTCAACGCTTTGGCTTGACCTAGTTCAAATGGCAAAGTCGTTTCGCCCTAAGCAACAGCTAGTACAGGTGAGGTACTTCACCGCTCCCGTCCTGAACGATGCCCAAGCTCAAAGCCGTCAGTCGCATTACATCGATGCACTCGAACGCAAATACTCAAACCTCATTGACGTTCAGATGGGGCGATATCAGAGTAAGCCCATGGTGTGCCGCAAGTGTGGGCATACCTACACTCATTACGAGGAAAAGGAAACGGACGTCAATATTGCAGTGTCCCTCCTGACGGATGCTGCATTGCACAACATGGACACAGCGGTGGTTGTTTCGGCCGATAGCGACCTCGCCCCTGCGGTTCGTGCCGCACAGAAACTCGCGTCGTCGCTATTCGTCTTTGCTGCGTTCCCTCCCAAGCGCTACTCGACAGAACTAAAGACATTGATGCCGAGTTCCATCCATTTAGGCCGGGACCGAATGCGTATGCAACTACCCGCATCTTTTAACGCCGGGGGTAGAACATTCACGCGTCCGACCTATTGGAGTTAAGGCCCTCACAACACCCCAAGACAGGTTCCCGCAAGGGTGTGAGGAATCAATCCGAGTGCAGGCCCTAACGAGTTCGCCAATGGCGACTACTCTCTGCGCTGACGTCGTTCGAGGAACGAAGACCCCGCGCGAGGCGGGGTCTTCGGCTATTAACGAGGGATCTTGTCCACGCTGTTCTCCTACAGGCTACCGCCGACCCTGACTGTCACTCAACTGCAAGCAAGCGACTTCCATCGGAAATTTGCCGGGAGCTGCGGAGTGGCATGCATAACGACCTTGTGGATTGGTTTCTACGACATGAACGTAGATCGTCAGCCCTGCGGGGCACCCACCACGCCCGCGCTTGGCGCGCCGTCTCGATACCAGTCCGCGATATAGCTGACTGGGTCGATTTCGTAGCTACGCAGCGCTTCATCCGAGAGGAAAGCGGCGTGCGGGGTCACGACTGCTCGAGGATGCGTACGGAAGGGATCATCGACCGCGGGCGGTTCGCCATCCAGCACATCGAGTCCGACGCCCGCGAGTTTGCCGGTCTCCAGTGCCGCAAAACAGGCGGCCGCATCCACAAGCTCACCGCGAGACACGTTCAGTAGGATCGCACCGTCACGCATCCGAGCGATCTCCGCCGCACCGATCATGCCTTCCGTGTCCGGAGTCAGCGGCATGTGCAGCGAAACAACGTCCGCAGTCTCGAGCACCTCATCCAGGCTCACCAGCTCAGCGTTTTCGTCCGCCTCCGATCTGAACGGGTCGTACGCGATCACGCGACCAAACATTGGCCGCGCGTAGCGAGCGACCAGCGCGCCGATCTTGCCGTAGCCGACGATGCCGAGCGTAAGGGAACTCACCCGACGCGGCGTCACCGGCAGGTCATCGGTCCACCCGCCGGATGCGGTGGTCCGGGCCATTTGCGGCAGCTCGCGCACAAGCGAGAGGGCCATCGCGAGAGTATGCACGGCCACTTCTTCAGTTGCGGCGTGAGCGACATTGGTGACCCACACACCTCGCGAGACCGCCGCATCCACGTCGATCATGTTCGTGCCATTACTCGAGGCCGCGATGATCCCCAGCTCCGGGAATTGCGCGATCAAGCCTGCGTCGATCGTCGAGTAGCCGGCGATGATGCCGACCGCATTGCGCTGCTCAGCGACGACCTGCCCGCCAGCGTCGAAGCGCATCAAGTCAGTACGGATGCCGACCTCACCGAGCAGCGCACGCGCGGGCTCCGGGTCGAGGTCGGTGTACTCGGCGAAGAGCACGAGCGGCTGTTGCTGTTCTGTCATCTGCGCTCCTGTCGAGTCAGCGGTGCTGAGCTTCGGTCCCTTACTTGTCCCGCAGCCCAATCGCCATCGCCGAAATGCACTCATAGGCCACGTGTGCGGCGGCAATTCCGGTAATCTCGGCATGGTCGTACGCGGGCGAGACCTCAACAACCTCGGCGCCGACGAGGTTCTTCGTCGACAGTGCGCGAATCATCCGCAGCAGTTCGCGGCTCGTCATGCCGCCAGCCTCTGGGGTACCCGTTCCGGGCGCGTGCGCGGGGTCGAGCACGTCGATGTCGATCGACAGGTAGATCGGCCCGTCGCCAACGCGCTGCAGCATCCGCTCGATCGCGCGCTCCACACCCTCGTTCTCAATCTCCACGGTCGAGATGATCGCAAAGCCGAGGCGCTCATCGTCGCGCAGGTCGCTGCGGTCGTACAGCGGTCCGCGAATACCGACGTGGAGGCTGTGCTCCTTATTGATAAGGCCTTCCTCCGACGCGCGGCGGAACGGTGTGCCGTGCGTGATCGGGGCATCGAAGTAGGTGTCCCACGTGTCGAGGTGCGCGTCGAAGTGGATCACGGTGATCTCGCCGTGATCCTTCGCGAGGCTCCGCAGGTTCGGCAGCGCGACGGTGTGGTCGCCACCGATCATCACGAGTCGGGTGCCGTCCTTACGGAGCTCATCCGCCGCATCCTCAACGTTCTTCACGGCGTCGGAGATGTCGAAGGGGTTGATCGAGATGTCGCCCGCGTCCACGACCTGCGCTTCGGCAAAGGGCGACACATCGGCGGCGGGATTATAGGGACGAAGGAGCCGCGAGGACTGCCGAATGTGTGCTGGCCCGAAGCGCGTGCCGGGACGGTAGCTCACGCCCGAGTCGAATGGGGCGCCGATCACCGCGATATCGGCGCGGCCGACCTGTTCCTGCTGCGGGAGCCGAGCGAAGGTCGCGAGGCCCGCGTATCGGGGCGCCTTGCTCGCGTCGGCGGGGCCAACGTTGCCGGTTTCGTACTCTACGTATTCTTCACGCATAATTTTTCGTCTTTCTCATTCGGGTGCGGGTCGGATGCGGATGCGGCGTCTGGTGCGGCCGCTTCGGATGCGATGTCTGGTCGGGTGCCTTCTGGTCAGGTGACCTCGAGGCGGATGCGCGGCCAGATCGGGCAATTCAAGTCACGGCAGCCACTGCCGCTGTTCGGCTCGATTCGGGTTGGTGACGTATTCGGGCCACGCCAAGTCCACGGGCGGCTCGAAATCGGCGGGCAAGAGCGGTTCAACGCCAAACTCTTGCTTACGTTCGGCGAATTCGCGCTGTGCTTCGGCAAGCACCTCGGGCTTGGTCAACAGGTCGACGAATGTGGTCGCGACGGTCTTTCCCGCAACCTCGATCGTCGGGTCGATCGCCGCGGGAATACCGCCGAGCGCATTCATGACCCAGGCCGGATACGCCCCGCGATCGGGGGCCGGCTTGAGCGCCGGACGAGAAATGTAGAAGCGAACGGTCGGCGCATAGTGCGTCATTTCCACGTAGTCATCGCTCGTCCAGTTCCGTTGCCACGGCGCGAGGTGCTCGCGCAAGGCGACCTCAGCATCCTGCGGGGTGATCAGCGATTCGCACTCGTCGAGATACGGCTTCGGCATCGGTTCGATGCCGAGCTCGCGTTGGATGCGCTGAGCGGCTTCGATCGCCACGGCACCATACTGCGGCGCGCCAATTACTTCGAGGTTGTCGTAGAGCGTCTGCGCGAGCACGTGGTTGGTGAGTCCCGGCCGCGAGCGCGCAACCCAGGTCACTTCGAGCCGGCAGTGCGACACGGCGGCGGCGTGCTCGGCGTTGCGGTCGAGCACCTTGAGCACGTGCTCCGCCATCTCAATATCCGGGGTGCGCCACGAGTATTGAATCTGCGCGACGCGAGCGGGCAGGTTGTCGGCCGTTGCCTGCCCCGACGCGAGAATCGCATCCGACAGGCTCCAACCGCCAAAGCTCGGAAGCATCGCATCCTGCATCACACGCGACGCGGTGTACATCTGCATCAGCGCCACGTTCGCGCCCGGTGCGCGCGCGGCCGAGTGCGAGGCCGGAATCGGCGAGTTCGGGTTATTGCTCGTCTGCCAGGTCTCGGGCTCATCGCACACGAAGGTGTACACCTTCGAGTAATAGGCGCCGCACTGGGTATCCCAGCGCGCGGTGTTGCACAGCGGCAGCATATAGAAGGGGTGGAAGCTCACCATCGCATCGATGTCGTCGTAGTAGCCCCGCAGCCCGTGCACGACCTTGGACCCGTGCATTTTCTCGGCGGGCTCGCCGGTGTACTTCAGGGTTCCGGGGATGCTGTGCTCACGCATTGCATGCTGGGTTGCGAGGAGCCCCGCGAGGGTTGCAATGCCGAGCGCGGAGTGTGGATCGGTATGTCCCGGCGCGTGACTCGTGAGCCCCTCGCGCGGGGTTTCGGATGTGGTCGCGGCTTGGGAGTTTCCGGGGACGGCGTCGTATTCCGCGTAGCTTGCGACCACCGGGCCGGCGCCGTCTTCGCCGAGTGCCGGGCCGTTGATCCACTGTGCCGCGAAGGCGGTGGGCATCCCTGCCGAGCCTTCCTCAACGGTGAACCCGTACTCGCGAAGCAGCTCGACATACCAGCGGCAAGATTCGTACTCGCGCCACGCGGGCTCGGCGAGATCCCAGATGTGCTCGTGCCACTCCGATAATTCACGCTCGTGCGCGTCGATCCACGCCTTGGCGGTTGCTTTCGCGGCGTCGGTCATTGACATGTGCAGGTGCTCCCTTCGCGGTCTCGTGTGTGGCGGTTAGTTCTGGAAGAGTGACAGCGGAACGTGGATGAGCTGCACGCCGCCTTCGCTGATCGCCTGTTGGACGAGCGACGGGAGGTCTTCGGGGCGCTCGAGTGCGCGCCCCGTGCCACCAAAGGCCGTCGTGAGTGCGGGCCAGTCAGGCTGGGTGAGGCGGACGCCAACCGGCGGGATGCCGCGGTCGGCTTCATTTTGCTCGATTTCGGCGTAGCCGCCGTTGTCAACCACGACAACCACGATGTCAACACCCTGTTCGACAGCGGTCGCGAACTCCTGCACCGAGAACATCAGCGCACCGTCACCGAGCACCGACACCACTGGTCGATCGGGGCTCGCAATCTTCGCCCCGATCGCGGCGGGCAAGCCGTAGCCGAGTGTCGCGTAGGTCGCCATATAGAGGAATGACTTCGCTGACTCGACCGGGATGTTCGTCGAGGTCCCGAAATAGCAGATCTGTGAGGAGTCCCCAGAGATGATGACGTCTTCTGGAACACCTGCCGCCACAGCCTTCGCGACCGCGGTGAGGTCAGGTGCGAACTCGGTGCCCTCGCGTTCAAACGCGGCGAGGGCGCTGCGCACTCGTTCCGCACCGATCTGCGCGCGGTTGCTGAATTCTGCGTCCTTGAGAACGTTGACGAGATCGGGCACCACGGTGGCTGAGGAGCCCACGACCCCGAGATCCGCGGTCAGGTTCTTGTCGATCTGGCTCTCGAGTAGGTCGACACGAATGAGCGTGCCGCGTGGTTCGAGCTGCCCCCACCACATTTCGACTTCGGCAATTTTGCTGCCGATCGCGAGGACGACATCAGCGTCGTTGACCACCTCGTGGGCCGCTTTGAAGCGCAGTGCCGAGCCGAGCGCGAGCGGATGCGATTCGGGAATCGCCCCCTTGCCGTTCATCGTTGTAATCACGGGCGCATCGAGCAGTTCGGCAAGTTCCCGAAGGCCATCGCCCGCTGGAATCGAACCGCCGCCGGCCAGAATCACGGGTGACTTGGCGTCCGCGAGCTGCTTCGCCGCATCCTGAATCGCCGCGCTCTCGGCGCGTGCGGGGGCGGGCAGTTCGCGGGCGGCGAATGCAGTGTCAGCAACGTCGGCCGCGCCCTCGAGCACATCGAGCGGCACTTCGATATAGACCGGGCGGGGACGCCCCGTCGCGAACAATTCGAATGCGTCGTGCACTGCTTGCACGGCTTCCTCGGCGGTCGATACACGTCGTGCCCACTCGACGACCGCGGCGGCGGCACCGACGGTGTCCTTGGTTTCGTGCAGCGCACCGATGTCGGCAAACTCCGCGCCGAGCGGCACGCCCGGAGCGAGGACGATCATCGGCCGAGACTCGCAAAAAGCGGTCGCTGCCGAGGACAATGCGTTGAGGAGTCCGGGGCCGGAAGTCGTAATGACCACGCCGGGCTTCCCAGTCTGGTGCGACCAGCCGTCAGCGCCATATCCGGCGCCCTGTTCGTGGCGGGTCGTCACCGCGCGGATGCCGAGCGGTTCGAGGTGTCGATAAAACTCGAGATTGTGCGTCCCCGGAATCCCGAAGATCGTGTCGATGCCGTAGTTCTTGAGTGTCGTGAGTACCGCGAGTCCCGTGTTGTCGGTCACGACGCCCTCGGGCAGATCGATTGATTCAGTCATGCTGGTTCCTTCTCCGTTCGCTTCCGATTTAGGCGCTCACTCGCGCGCCATCAATCCAGGTCTCGCGCACCTGCACGCGACCTAATTCTTCCTCAGGCACCTCAAATGGGTCCGAGTCGAGTACCGCGAAATCCGCGCGCTTCCCGGCGGCAATTGATCCCAGTTCGTCTTCTCGGCCGAGTGCCCGGGCGCCGCCCAACGTGTGGGCATGCAGCGCATCGCGGACCGAAATGCGAAGGCTTGGGTCGCCGAACACGCTCCCCTGCCGCGTACGTCGCGTGACGGCCGTCTCGATAGCTTGCATCGGCCGGGGGTCGGCGACCGGCGCATCCGAAGAGAGCGTGACCGGCACCCCCGCGGCGGCAAATTCACCGAGCGGATTGAACCGCTCGCCGACGCTGCCGAGCGCCGTCACGACACCTTCGCCCCACTGGTGATAGTGCTGGGTCTGGTTGACCGGCATCACGCCGAGCTCCCGCATCCTGGTGATCTGTTCACCGGTGGGCAGTCCGCAGTGCTCGATCCGGTGGCGATTGTCCGCCGAAGGGGTCTCACGCTGGGCGGCGGCCACAGCATCCAACACCATGCCGATCGCCGTGGGTGACTGCGCGTGCGTTGCCGTTTGCAGGCCCGCGGCGTGGGCGCGGCGAATGAGCTCGTGGTACTCGGCGGGCTCGTGATAGAGCATGCCGGTGCGGCACGGGTCGCCGTTGTAGCCATCGGGGAAGTATGCCGTCCACCCACCGAGCGTGCCGTCGGCATAGAACTTGAATCCCGCGAAGCTGAGGAATGCGTTGCCGAAGGCGCCGCGCATCCCAATCTCGAGACCCTCCTCGAGTAGGTGCGACAGCAAGTACATCGAGTAGCGGATGCCGAGCTTCCCGGTTTCGGCGAGGCGCAAGTACATGTCGAACTCGCGACGGGTGACTTGGCAGTCACCCACGGTCGTCACGCCGCCCGCGATAAACGAGGCCTGAGCGAGCTCGAGTTGGCGGATGTGGTCAGCGGTACTGTCGCCGAGGTGGAGGTTTGGGCCGTGGTTGCCAATCTTGACGCCCTCAACGCCGGTGAGGATATTGCATGCCGCATCGGATAGCTCGCCTGTAAGCTCGCCGTGCTCATCGCGGAAGAAGGTGCCGCCGGGCGGGTTCGGGGTGTCACGCGTGACGCCGTATTTCGCAAACGTGTGGGAATTTACGACGCCGCCGTGCCCCGATCCGTTCATGAGGTACACCTCACGATCGGTGGACACCTGGTCGAGCTCGTGCCGAGTCGGGTGGCGGCCTTCAACGAGGTTGGACTGTTCGTATCCGTAGCCGCGAATCGGGGTGTCCCCCGGCGTCGCCGCGGCACGCTGTTGCAGCAACGCGATGATCTCCGGGATGCTCCGCGCCTGGTCCGGGCCGCAATCCACCCACATCATCATTTGTCCGTGCATGAGCGGATGCGTGTGTGGATCGACGAAGCCGGGAACGATCGTCGCGCCCTCGAGGTCGGTGATCGCTGGCTTTGTCAGGCCGAAGTCGGATGCGGCGCTCGAGAGCTGTTCCGCGTTGCCGGTAGCCAAGATGTGACCGTCGGCAATGAGCACCGCCTCAGCTTCGGGGTTGCGTTCATCCATGGTGTGGATGCGCCGCGCTCGGAGGATCGTTGGGCGATACGTGGAGCGTGCGGAGTCAAAAGTGTGGAGCTTACGCATGCTATCTGCGCCCAGCTACTTGTCGTCCGGCGTCGGAACGGCCACGGTCTTCGGATCGAAGATGTAGTCCTTCCGCTGCGGCGCGTACTTCAGGCACACGAGGCTAAGCACGGCCATACCGGCGAGGTAGGCAATAACCGACCAGATCGAGCCGGTAAGTCCATAGAGTGAGGTCGCAATGAGCGGTGAGAGGCCAGCCCAGATCGCGTTGCCGAGACTGTACGCGAACGACAGGCTCGTCTGGCGTGAATCCGGTGCGAACATCTGCGAGAGGATGGAAGCCATCGGCGCCCACGTGCCGTTCATGACCACACGCGTCGCGGCAAAGAGCAGGATGATGAGCCACAACTGGTCGCCCTCGAGCGAGAGGAACATCGGAATCGAGAGTAATGTCGTGCCTACCAACGCGATAGCAAAGGTTCGTTTTCGGCCGATGCGGTCGGCCAATGCGCCAATGAACAGTGTCGAGATCAACTCGCATAGGGCCGCGATCGAGAGCACGTTGAGGAAGGTGTTCTCCGGCATATTGATATTGCTCACCGCGGGATCGGTCGCATACGAGGTCGCGAATGTCGTGACGAGATAGTACCCACCGGTTGAAATCGGGATGAGGCCCATCGCGAGGAGCATGGTGCGCCAGTTGTTCTTGACCGCGATCTTGAGTGGCAGTTCGGCCTTTTCGCCGGATTCTTTGCGACGCTTTGCTTCTTCTTCGAAGACCGGAGTCTCTTCGACCGTGTACCGCACCCAGAACCCAACGCCGATCAAGATAATCGAGATCAGGAATGGAATTCGCCAGCCGCCTTCCATGAGGAAGTCATTGCCGTTGATCGTGAGCAGTGCAAAGATGCCCGAGGCGAGCAGCGCACCCATTGGGTTACCGAGCTGTGGGAATGAGCCGTAGAAGCCCTTGAATTTCTCGGGCGCGTTTTCAACCGCCATCAGCACCGCGCCGCCCCACTCGCCACCGATTGCGAGGCCCTGTGCGATACGCAGGATCACGAGCAGGATCGGTGCCCAGACGCCGATCACGGCGTATGTGGGTAGGACTCCGACAAGTGCCGTGCCGACGCCCATCAGGATCAGCGTGATCATGAGCGAGAGTCGGCGTCCGAGTCGGTCACCGATGTGCCCGAAGATAATGCCACCGAATGGTCGGGCGAAGAATCCGACGGCGTAGATACCGAACGACGACAGCACCGCGAGGAAGGGGTCGCCTTCGGGGAAGAACAGTGCGGGGAACACGATCGCCGCTGCGGTCGCGTAGACGTAGAAGTCGTAGAACTCGATCGCCGTACCGACGAACGAGGCGAATCCAGCTTTAAGCGCGCGCTTGTGGCTGAATTCTTGAGCTGGAGGCTGGTGGGTAGTCATTGAACACCTCTGGTCGTGACTGGATGACTGTGATCAGGCCTGGCGACTTCGGCAGTGACGGTCGCGCATCCCAATCGAGCAATTGCCCAGAGCGTATGCCCTTTGTGAATGCGAAGCAATGGCAAGACTTCGGATTAGAAAGCTAGTTTCTAGAGTTTCGCTAGATACAAATCGCTAATACACGAATTTCCATGTAACTAGCGCTGCAGAATTTGTGATTTGTTCACTGGGGATTACGATTCTCGATATGGAAAAAAGTGCTGAGAATTCCCCGCATCCACGGGAAAACGGTGTTGCGGACCGGGTCATGTCCGCGCTCCGCGAGGATCCGCGCATGAGTATCACCGCAATCGCCGAGCAGGTTGACGCGCCTCGTGGCGTGATCTCGCATCACGTTGACGCACTCCTCGGCAGCAATACGATCCGAGTTGTCGCCGCAGTGAATCCACTGTTTCTTGGCCAGCACGTCATCGCCCACGTCTCGATCGAGCCGCGCGGCCCAGCGGGCCCGATCGCAGAATTCATTTCCCAGCTCGAAGAAGCGGTGCTCGTCACCGCGGTTTCCGGCAGCCACTCGGTCGTCGCCGAGGTTCGCCTGAACTCACATTCTGAACTACACGCTTTACTCTCACGCGTGCGCTTAAACCCGAGCGTTGCGCGCATCGACACCGTGATCTATTCCACCGTCCGCAAGGGCTACCACTCACACAACGCGATCACGCATGTCCGCGTGGATGATGCCGATCGCGAGATCATGGCAGTACTGCAGCAGGATGGTCGCGCGTCCTATACCGCGATCTCCAAGCACGTGGCGCTGACCCCAACCACGGTCCGCGCGCGCATCCAGCGCTTAGTGGATGCACACGTGATTCGATTCGGAGTCGTGGAGAGCCGCGGCACATCCGGGAGGCAAGTATCGGTGGGGTTCGGCATCAACTCTTCGGATAATCTCGAACCGCTCATGGAACACTTGATTGGGCACTCCGGAATCGAGTTTGCCGCCGAATGTATCGGGAGATTTGACGTGATCGGCACGTGCATCGGCAAAGACTTGCAATCCATCCACACTCGTCTCGACGGGATTCTCGCGCTGCCGCACATTGACCGACTGCAGACTTGGACGCACCTCAGCACATATAAAGAGGACTACTCGAGGCGCGTATAGCCCGCCCAGAATTAACATATTGCAATTTGTTTATATGTGTGATTGACTCAAGTCATGAACACGGAGCCGGGCCTCGCTGAAGCCGCACAGTTGTTCAAAGTCCTGGGCAATGAGTCTCGGCTTCAATTGCTCAGACTCATCAGTGCCGCTCCCCACACCGTGGGGAGTCTCGTCGAGGCCACGGGGATGTCGCAGCCCCTCGTCTCACAACACCTCAAATCTCTGCGGCAAGCAGGCCTGGCACTTGCCTCTCGCGAGGGCAAAGCCGTGACCTACACACTGAGCGATCACCACGTCAGCCACATCATTGGCGACGCGATCGCGCACGCCCAAGAAGCATCCACCAGTGATGCGCAACCCGATTAACCCGCACCGAACAAAGGAGCCATCATGACCGACCACCGCGCCGAACACAGCCCCGCCGACCACAAGCACGGCGAGAACTGCGGCCACGAAGCCGTCCAGCACGGCGACCACGTCGACTACGTCCACGACGGCCACCGTCACGCCCTACACGGCGACCACTACGACGAGCACGAAGGCGTCGCGGAACACACCACGGCCGACCACGAGCACGGCGAGAACTGCGGCCACGAAGCCGTCAAACACGATGACCACGTCGACTACGTCCACGACGGCCACCGTCACGCCCCGCACGGCGACCACTACGATGAGCACTAAGTCACTCACTGAGAGATTTCCCGTCAGCACTCGCAATCGCGACGGGTGACTGCCGAAGGCAGGTAACGCAGGAAAGGAATGCCGGTGGAATGCGCATAGCGTGCATGCCACCGGCATTTTCGCGTGTTCAGGCACATTCCGCGCGATTCAGTCGCGAATCAGCAGCCAGAACGAGGTGTCCTCAAGTTGCTCAAGTCGCATCCCCACTTGCTCGGCCTCGGTTGCGAGTACCTCAGGTGACGGATGCCAATAATTGAATTCCGCGGATGATTCGCTGATCACTCGCTCCCCTTCCAGCACGAGATAGGTCATTCGCCAACGAAGTCGCTCCTCCCCCGCTAGCCACGCTTCTGCAATCACCTGATAGGTGAGCCCACCCACGGTTGGTGCCGTATACACGTACGGCTCGACCGGCGCTGGCCGCACTGGCGACTGGAGATCAAATAGTGCCGCACCTCCCGATGGGAGCCGATCGGACAGTTCCGCAAAGATCGCAGCACGCTCACCCGGATCGAAATGGCCAATAACGCCGAGCATCAAAGCCCCACCAACACGCTGCGGCAAGGTCGCCGCAAAGAAATCCTCCGGACGCACCGTGATTCGATCGAACCAATTCGGATGTGCCGCGATGCGACCGAGCAGCAGCGAACGCATCGCCGTGCTCGGCTCGATTGCAAACACGGTCGCCGCGGTATCCCGCTCAAGTATGAGCTCTGCTACGAACCCGGACCCCGCTCCGATATCAAGCACCGGGCCCCAGTCATTGCGTAGTCGAGGCAACCACGCTTCAATCGCGGCAGTCTGGCTCGGCCGTGCCGATTCACTGAACAGGTCATACGCTTCCGCGGTTGCGGCGTATGGATCCGATGGCGTGTGCAATTGATCCTCCTGAATGCGTCGTGTGGACGCTGCACTCAATCCTTAATGAGAATCATTATCCACGACTGCGGTGCCCACCGCGCTGAATACAGTGCGGAAACGAGTTTCGCTGGCGCAAGTCCCTCGAAAACAGGAGTTTGCGCCAGCGAATTATCGGTATCCCTCAGCGGTTCCGTGCAGTCCGCGACGCGGACGACTCAGTCCGTGCGACCAGCCTCACGGTCAGTAGTACTGCCCGTGGCGGTAGTCCCACCGCGGAAACTGTTCCGCGAGGTTGAGCAGGATTTGCGGAAGCGAAAGTCCGGCACGAATCAGTGTCGGGACGGCCTCGGTCGTGCCTTCGACGTCACCGCGACGAACCTCGCCGCGCTGTTCCGGCAGGAGCTTCCCTTCCGCATCTACAAACGAGACCATCACGCCCTGTTCGTAGCGACCGGCCGTATCGGGTTGCACCCAGCGCACGTAATCGTCGCCTTCCACAACCAAATCCACGCCGGTTGCGATGCGTTCACCGACTCCGGTCACCACGCCGCGGTTGCCCTTGCCGGATGGGTTGGCCGAGCTCGCGAAGAGCACCCGCTGCTCGGATTCCCACAGTTCCTTGGCAAGGCGTTCCGCTGGCACCCCGAATCGCACGACGAAGCAACTCGTCCCCCGCGCATCCCGAACATACTGTTCCGCACCTTCGGGAATGTGCCGCAGACCACTCGTTTTCCACGGCAGGATGCAGCCCATCAGCACATCCTGGTCCCAATGTGTCTGGTAGAACGAGCGGATCTCGTCGTTCATTTCCGCGAGCGCTTCGAGTTCTTCGAAGGAGCCGCAGAGCACCACGCCGGGTTTGGTGAGGGGCCGGTTTTTCAACTCAAATTTGCGTTCGAGGCCGCGGCTGTCGCAAGTGATGATGATGTAACCCACCTTCGTCGGGCTCACGACCACGCCACCTTCACCGCGCAGGATGTCGAGCGCTTCTTGCTGCAGTCCACCGTTCCACGAAATGGTTGGAACTTCGGTGTTGATCACGGTGCTTTCTTTCATGATGCGTTAGGCGGGGTTGATGACGCGGCCCCACGTCGACTTGTTGCCCCAGATGTTCTGGCGAAGGCCCTCGAGCTGCAGAATCTGCGAGTGGTCGACGAAGAGGTTGACCTCGTTGCCGTAGTTCTTGATGTACCACTCGAAGACCGGTCCGTCAGCAGCCTCGAACATGACGTTCTCGAGCCCGACACCATTGATGATGGATGCGGCGGCTCCGGTGTTCCATTCGGTCACGTTTTCGGTGATGCCTTCGGACTCGATCATGATGATGTCAGCACCGGCCTCAAGTGCAGCCTTCGCGCGGTCGATGAGGTCGCCCACGTCCTTTTTCGTTTCGGCAGCGAGCTCGGCTTCGCCGGAGTCACCGCCCGAACCGATCTGGATACCGAGCTCCGGCTTGGCCTTGAGGCCCGCGTTGACAACCTTCTCAACGAGGCGCTGCAGCCCCGAAGTCGGCAGCATGATGAAACCAGTCGAGATTTCGATCACGTCGAAGCCTGACTCTTTTGCTTCCTTGAGGTAGTGATCCACCGCATCAGGGCCGTAACGCAGCACGGTTTCGATCCAGCCACCGGAGGAGACGTAGGAGTCGTTCGCGTGAGCGATGTCGCTCATCGCGCGTACGTGCTCGGGCGGCACGAGGGCGAATGATCCGCCGGCCCACTTGATGCCGTCGACCCAATTGCCGGCGACATCGAAGACATCCTGCAGGTGGCGGGTGCCGAAGGTCGCGTAGTACGGTGCCCGGATTTCGGTGATGCCGAACTTCCGCGGCTTCTCGGGGCGGTAGGCGCGCGGGACGAAGTTGAATGCGGTGTCAAAGGGAATTGCGTTACTCAAAATTGATTCCTTACGGTTGAGGATTGATATGTGATGAATTGGTCGCGCAGCTGCGTGGATGCAGCTGCGCGGTTGCAGCGGGGCGCTTAGGCGAGGGCTGCTTCCGGCTGGTTGCGCACCAGGCTCACGCGTGCGAGTACCGCGGTAAGTGCGGCGACGTCGTGTTGCTCGAGATCCCGCACTACATTTGCGATTTCGTTGCGGAGCTCTTCGGTCGTAAAGTGCGTGGTCAACGCGTCGAATTTCTTGCGCGCACCCTCCCAGCTGAGGGGGTCGTCGTGGAAGCCCTCGTAGGAGTTTCGTTCGGCGCTGAGTACCGTGCCGTCTGCAAGTTCAACTTCAAGGAAGGCGGGCATCTCTTCGGGGAATCGATCTGAGAAACCGTCGTCCGGCGTGATCGTGATCTTCTTCATGAGCGACTGCACGTCTTCGGCGATGATCCGCTCGGGAGCGTATTGTGCCGGATTGAGCTCCCCGTCGAGGAGCACGACCGCGACCATCCACGGCAGCGAGTGGTCGGCTTCTTCCTTGGTGCGGATGCTCTGCTTGTCGCCCTCTTCGCCGCCACCGATGATCGAGAATGCGACGTCGAAGGTGCGCAGTCGGATGCTCGTGATGGCCTTTGCGTCGAAACCGGGGAGTGCACGGATGTCCTGAGCGGCATCGAGCGCCGATTGCGAGTGGATCTCGGCATTGTGCTTCTTGATGATCGAACGGCGAACGCGTTCCAGGTCCTCGGCGGACCAGTCGATTTCGAAGGGTCCGGCAATCGATTCTTTGAATCCCTTATTGCCTTCAAAGACCTCTTCGGGCCCGGTGATACCGCGTGAAGCGAGCAGCGCGGCGAACGTACCTTCCTTTGAAACCTGCGGGTAGGCGAGGCCCTTCCAGTGACTCAGGTTTCCCGTCCGGGTTACGCGCAGTGCATTGTTGGCGGTACCGGCGATCGCGATTGCATTGGCAATCTGTTCGACATCAAGGCGCAGTGCCTTTGCCGCGGATGCGGCTGCCGCGTAGGCGCCCTGGGTGGTGTGGTCGAAGCCCTTGGCACGTACCGGCGCGACATCCGAGAGTCGAGCGTGCACCTGGTAGGCGACACCGAAGGCGGTGAGCAATTCCTTGCCGCTGGCACCGACCGATTCGGCGGCTGCGAGGACCGCACCGAAGTTGTCGGATGGGTGGTTCGTCTCCCCCTTGGCGAGGTACGAGTCCATGAAGTCGAGGTATCGACTCAGTGCGCTGTTGTAGAACGCGGCACGATCCGGTGCGGTCTTGCCGCCGCCGATGAGTGTGGCCGTGGGTGCTCCCCCGAGGTCTTCAACGAGACCTCGAATCGCGGCGATCGGTTCAGCATCCAGCGCGCCGATGGCGACGCCGAGCGTGTCGAGAACGCGGATCTTGAGGTGCTCAAGCGCTTCTGCGCTGAGGTCGTCGAATGAGGCCTTGGCCACGAATTCGGCGAGCTGGGTGACTTCTGTATTCACAATTGCCCTCCTCTGAAAGCTTCTTAGGTAAGCCTTACCTAAGCACTTCCAGTGAACGCCGAATTTATCTTGATGTCAAGATAAATTGGCTGAGACGCCTCTCAGCACGCTCTGCAAGCGGAGCCTCCCATGACAGCAAATTGACCACTCATCGGCACATTTACTAGGTCGTTAAACCACGAAGCGGGGCGTGAAGGCCCTTACCTTCACACCCCGGTGTCGTGTCTTTTGAGAGGATGCGACCTAACCCAGCGTCTTAAACGCCTCCTCGAGAATCTCCATAGCCTCGTCGATCAAGTCATCCGAGATGTTGATCGCCGGCAGCAGACGCAATACGTGACCGTCGCTACCACCAGGTAGCACGAGCAGTCCGCGCTCGTACGCCGCCCTGCTCACCTGCCTGAACGCGGCCGCATTCGGCTTGCCGTCTGCATCCACGAGTTCGACACCGTGCAGCCCGCCGAGACCGCGCACGTCGCCGATCACCGAGTGGCGCTGCTGCAGTTCGCGAAGTCCGCCCTGGATACGCTGCCCCACCTTGACGGCACGCTCCAGCGTTCCGGGCGCCTGAAGTTGGTCGAAGATCTCAAGCGCAGCGGCGCACGCGACCGGGTTACCCGAGAAGGTGCCGCTGAGGCCACCGGCGGGGATCGCATCCATAATCTCGACGCGACCGGTGACGGCCGAGAGCGGGAAGCCTGCGCCGATCGCCTTTGCGGTGACCACGAGGTCGGGCACGAAGCCGAAGTGCTCGCTCGCAAACATCGTGCCGGTACGGCCGAGGCCGGTCTGGATCTCGTCGGCGATCGTCACGATGCCGTTGTCACGCGCCCAATCCTGCAGCGTCGTGAGGTAGCCCTCGGCGGGGATGATCACGCCGCCCTCACCCTGAATCGGCTCGATCACGAGGCAAGCGAGGTTCTCGGCACCCGAGACCTTTTCGAGGTACGCGATTGCCCGGCGCGCAGCCTCGACGCCGTCAAGCTGATCAAGGAAAGGGTAGGAGTTGATTGCACGGTAGATTTCACCGGGACGCGGACCAACGCCAGCTGAGTACGGCTGCGCCTTGTAGTTGAGGCCGAGTGTGAGGTTCGTGCGACCGTGGTAGCCGTGGTCAACCACCGCAATGCCGTTGCGGCGTGTGTACGAGCGGGCAATTTTCACCGCGTTCTCAATGGCTTCCGCACCGGTCGAGCTGAGTGCCGACTTCTTCGCGAAATCGCCCGGGGTCAGTTCGGTCAGGCGGCGCGAGACCTCGACGTAGGACTCGTACGGCGACACCGAGAAGAGCGTGTGCGTGACGCGCTTCGTCTGCTCAATCGCTGCGGCAATGGCCTGTTCGTTGACGTGCCCCAGCGAGGTGACGCCGATTCCGGATGCGAAGTCGAGGAACTCATTGCCATCGACATCGGTGAGGATCGAGCCGGATGCAGACTCAATGTACATCGGCGTCGCCGGGTTGACCGACTTTGTGACGTACTGGTTCTTTGCCTCGGCGAGGCTCTTCGAGCGAGGCCCTGGGATTTCCGTGCGGATGCGGCGGCTGGTTGACGTGGTGGTCATGATTTCTCCTTGTAAGTGTGCGGCGCGATCATTGCGCCGGGGATTGTCAGTGCGTGGATGTGTGAGGCAGCGTTCCCGGTCGACCCGGGTCGGCAGACAGGATGCGGTTTAGTAGGTCTCGCGACGAGCGATGTTGTAGAAGCGGATCTCTTGATATTCCTCGAGCCCTTCGCCCGAGCCTTCACGGCCCTGACCGGACTGCTTCATGCCGCCGAACGGTGCGGCTGCGCTCGAAGGCACACCGTTATTGATGCCGACGAGGCCGGTTTCGAGCGCATCGGCAACGTTGAGTGCGCGGTCGAGGTTTTCGGTGAACACGTACCCAGCCAGGCCGAACGGGGTGCCGTTGGCGGCCGCGAGAACTTCTTCTTGGCTTGAGAACCGGCTGATCGCGGCAATCGGCCCAAAGATCTCTGTGTTTGCGATGTCGGCGCTGGTCGGTACCTTGTCGAGCACGGTGGCCTCGAAGAAGTACCCGGCACCTTCGGGAGCACTGCCACCCGCACGAAGTTCTGCGCCCTTGTCGGTGGCGTCGGAAACAAGCTGTGCCATGCTGTCCACTGCGCGGCGATCGATGAGCGGGCCGAGGTCAACGTTTTCGTCGATCGAATTGCCGACACGCACCTGCGCCATCTTTTCGGCAAGGCCCTCGGCGAACGCATCCGCAATACCGTCCTGCACAAAAATGCGGTTCGCAGCAATGCAGGACTGGCCGCCATTGCGCAGCTTCGCGAGGTATGCCCCTTCGACGGCTCGCTCTAGATCGGCGTCGTCGAAGACGATGAGTGGGGCGTTGCCGCCAAGCTCCATCGAGCTCTTCACGACGTTCTTCGCCGCGAGTTCCATCAGCGCGCTGCCAACGCCCGTGGAACCGGTGAATGAGAGCTTGCGCACCCGCGCATCCGCGAGCACCGCTTCGCTGAACGCGCTCGAGTCGGTGGTCGTCACGACTCGCATGAGTTCGCGCGGGATGCCCGCCTCGGCGAGCAGATCGACCGTGACCAGCGTGGTCAGCGGCGTGAGTTTGGCCGGTTTAATGACCGCACCGCAGCCGGCGGCGATGGCGGGCGCAATCTTGCGGGTGATCATCGCCATCGGGAAGTTCCACGGTGCGATGAGCACCGAGAGACCGATCGGTGCGCGGCGCGTGAGAATCGTGGAGTTGCCGGCAGGATTTTCCCGGAATCCACCCGCTGGGCGCAGCAGTTCCTCGGCGTACCAGCGAACATAGTCGGCGGCATACTGCACTTCACCCTGTGCTTCCGCGAGGGTCTTTCCCATTTCGCGGCTAATCACGTACGCGAGTCGCTCGCGGTTTGCGATCAGGATCCCATAGGCGTTGTGGAGCACATTGGAGCGGTGACGCGGGGTCGTTTTCGCCCATGCGTGACCGGCCTCATCGGCGACCCCGAGTTGCTCGACCGCATATTCGGGCGAGTAGCTCGGCAGCGTCGCAATTCGTTCTTCGGTCGACGGGTCAAGAATCGCGAACTCATTCGCGCCCGGTTCATGATTCGAAAATCCAGGGATGCTCGCGAGGGCTTCATCTGCCTCGCGCAGGCGATCGGACGGGATGGTTTGCAGACTCATAAATTGACTCCGATTCCTAGGTGGGTGCGTCGGGTAATCGACATTGACGGGGACACACGCAGGGCTTAAGTCCACTGAAAGTCGCCACTTCAGCCCTACTGTCCTACAAAACTAAGACTAAGTCATGATTTTGGCAAGTATTGTCCTACGATCCGACTTTCCGACCTGGCTGATAGGATGTCGGGTCATGAGCACGCCAACAGATATCTCGCTCCAGCGTCGGAGCACCGCGGAGGTGGTCTCCGACACCCTGATGCGGCTAATTGTCGACGGCGACTTGAAGGCGGGCGAGCCGCTTCGCGAAAGCAGTCTTGCCGCACGACTCGGCATTTCGCGCAATTCACTCCGAGAGGGCATTCGTCTGCTGGAACAGAGCCGACTCGTGCAATATGAAGTTCACCGTGGGGCTGTGGTGAGTTCACCTACCCTCGCCGATTTAGATGACCTCTACCGCACCCGACTCATGCTGGAGTCGATGGCCGTACAAGAGATTCCTTCACCGGAAGCCGTCGCCGCCATTGACACCGCTTTTGAAGAGCTTAAGTCTGCGGTCGATTCCAAAGAGGTCGAGCCGATCGTGACCGCCGATATTGCACTCCACCAGGCGATTGTCGGCCTGCTCGGCAGCGAGCGGCTCAGTTCGTTCTACGAGCAAATCAGCAAAGAGATGATCTTCTACTTCACGGTGTTGTCCTACACCGACGAAGAGTATGCGAACCCCGACGAGCCGATCCTCGCACGTCACACCGAAATCGTCGAAGCCATTCGACGCGGCCGCCGCACCGAAGCCTCAGAACTCGTGACCAGCCACATCATGGCGAACTTCGCTCGACTCAAGGAAATCCTGCAAGAGCGGATCGATGGCGACGAAGTGGGTTAGGCATTCGCACTGACGCACCAATGCCCATTGGCAACAGCTGTCGCTCTTCCTAAGCTGGTTAGACGATTCATGCACGCGAGGATGCGTGCCGAGAAAGGAATGACCAACCATGACTGGACTTCTCGAAGGCAAAGTTGCCATTGTCACCGGTGGATCGAGCGGTATTGGCCTGGCCACCGTTGAACGATTCATCCAAGAAGGCGCACGCGTTACGATCGCCGATATTCAGGATGAACAGGGCAACGAAGCCGCGAGCCGGCTCGGCGACTCCGCGCTCTATATCCACGCGGACGTGACCGACGAAACCAGCATCGAGCAGCTCGTGCAGAAGACCGTCGAGCACTTCGGTCAGCTCGACATCATGTTCAACAACGCCGGCGCGCAAGGGGACCCCTCCCCCATCCTCGATATTGGTTCGGAAGGATTCGACAAGACCATCGCGTTGTTGACGCGCAGCGTATTGCTCGGTCACAAGTACGCTGCTCGGCAGTTCCAGGCACAGGGCACCGGTGGATCGATTATTTCGACAGCGTCGGCCGCTGGACTCCAAGGTGGCTGGTCCGCGGTTGGCTACACGACCGCGAAACACGCTGTGGTCGGCATCGTCCGGCAAGCCGTGGCTGAGCTCGGCAAGTCCAATATCCGCTCGAACGCTATCGCGCCGGGAATTATTATGACGCCGATCATGGCGAAGTCATTCGGTGTGCCTGTTGAAGAAGCCGAGTCATTCGCGACGTTCCTCGCTGATCGGTTGGGGTCGACCCAACCGAGCGGACGCGTTGGGCAGGCTGAGGACATCGCCAAAGTCGCAACGTTCCTGGGCAGCGATCTCTCCGAATATGTTTCTGGAGTGACGATCCCTGTCGACGGTGGCGCGACCGCGATCACTCAGGGCACGTTTGCCACGGAAGTAGTTGAGGCTGCGAAGGAATACACGGCGTAATCGCCGCGCTTCGCGACGGATTACACGGCAGTTGGTGCCGCGATAACGAACTATCGCGGCACCAACACTGCCAGCACTGTTAGAACACTAGTCTTCGAAGACCGCGACGAGGCGTCCCTGCACCTTGCCTTCGGCGAGCTGCTGCAGCCCCTCGGGAATCTTGTCGAAGGTCGTGTTGGTCGCCTGGATTTTAAGGTCACCCGCCGCAATCCAGTCGATGACTTCCTGAAGGTCCTCGACGTTTCCTCGTGGCGTTGCCCCTTGCAAGGTGATCGCGCGTGAAATCAGGTCGTAGGAGTTGAACTCGAATTGCGTGCGACCGAGGCCGATCTGCGATACGCGGCCGTTATATTTCACGGCCTTCATCGCCGCTTGCGTGGTCGTGCCGAACCCGGCGAAGTCAACCGCCACGTCGAAGTCTTGGCCTTCGAGTTCGCTCGCGTCCTTGTACACTTCCTTGACTCCGAGGGCCTTGGCGGCTTCCCACATGTCTTCGCGGGGCTCGACGCCGTATACCTCGGCGCCGCGAAGCACCGCAATGCGCGCCCCAGTCATGCCCAGCCCACCGAGCCCGATGATCAATACCTTGTCGCCCTGGCCAACCTGGCCGTACACGACGACGCCCGCATGGGAGGTTGCGCCGGCATCCGTTGCTGCCGCAGCCTGGGCAAGGTCGATGCCAGCAGGCAATTTCACGAGCTGCGCCGCGGTCAGCACGGTGTACTCGGCGTACGCACCATCATGAGTCACGCCGGGCGCGTCACTCCCGGTTATCGCACCAACCACCGCGTCGCCAAGTTCAAATCCGGTGACGCCCTCGCCGATTTCTGAGATAACCCCGGCGACCTCGTGACCGAGGATGATGGGCGGCTCGACTTCGAAGGGGATCACACCCTCCATGTAGCCAACATCACTGTGGCAAAGCCCGGATGCCTTCACTTTAATTACCACTTTGCCCGGCGCGGCGGTCGGAACCGGGACTTCATCGAGGCGAAGCGGCTTATGCGCGTCGTCGAGCACCCATGCCTTCATTGTGTTTGCCATTACAACTCTCCATTCTCAATTACAGTCACCTCTATGCAACAGATGTCGCTTAGGCCTGCTCTGCAAGGCTAGCGAATTCAGCCGAAGATTCGCCCCGATGATGTCGGAGGGTGGCAGGATGATGTGCGTATGACCGATTTTATTGAGCGCGTTTGGGTTCCCCCGCATCGCACCGACTTGGGCGAAACGCTGTCATCACTGCAGCACGGTCCGTGGGACCCAACCTTCCAGTGGCTCAGTCGGGGGACGGATGCGTTGCTCACGCGACGCTTCGACGGCCGGTCGGCGACGCTTCGGCTCACCACGCTGCCGGACAACATGCTGCGAGCACGAGCCTGGGGCGACGGTGCGGAAACCGCCATTGCCCGGGCGCCAGAGTTCTGCGGTGCCAACGACAATTCCGCCGCGTTCACACCGATCTTGCCTGAGGTTGCCGCCGCGCATCGCCGCCGTGACGGCATGCGCATCCCGCGTTCTGGCACGGTCTTCACCGAACTCGTCCCGGCCGTACTCGAACAGAAAGTCATCGTGGAACAGGCGACGGCCTCCTATCGGCGACTCGTGCTCCGCTACGGAGAGCCGGCACCGGGACCATTGCCGCGAGACCTCGCTGCACGGATGCGCGTATCCCCGACTGCCGAAACCTGGCGACGCATTCCCAGTTGGACCTGGCATCGCGCCGGCGTCGACCCCGCACGGAGCCGCACCGTGGTGCAGCTGGCCGCGCGCGCATCCGCAATCGACCGACTTGCCGCCTTGCCCGCACCGGAAGCGAGAGCGCGGCTTGAAACACTTGCAGGCGTCGGCGCCTGGACGAGTGCGGAGGTGGCTCAGCGTGCACTCGGCGATGCCGATGCAGTGTCGGTCGGCGACTATCACCTACGCAAGCACATCGGCTACGCGCTCGAGGGGCGTGATTTCACTGACACCGAGATGCTTGCGGCTCTCGAGCCCTGGCGGGGACAGCGTTATCGCGCGGTGCGGCTCATTCTTTCGGCTGGACCGAATCGTCCTCGCCGCGGTCCACGTCTCGAAAAGGTCGACTACCGCGCATTCTGATCGGGTTGACCGATTCGTCCAAGAAAGAACAGTTCACGGTCGGCGGAACGATGTCGGCGTGGCGTGTTCGATTCGATAGTGTGGTGAGCCTGTACGCAGCTGTCCGAAGATAACCGAACAGAGGTGAATGCCTATCGAACCAGAGCAACTCCTGTAATCCATGCAGGAGCCATGACTGGAAACGAACGAAAACGCATTTCTTCTGAAAGGAAAACACAACGATGTGGAAGAAAATTCTCGCAGGCACGGCATCGGTCGGTCTTCTCGCGGGCCTCGCTGGCTGCTCCGATGTTGAAGGCGGAGCAGAATCCCAAACCATCAATTTCTTCGAAGTCGCGGGCTTCGACGACACGACCGCGATCACCGCCTTGTGGACGGTACTCCTCGCCGAACAGGACATCACGCTCGAAACCACCATGGTGGATCTCGCGGCGGGCTTCACCGGCGTCGCTCAGGGCGATATCGACGGCTACGTCAACGCGTGGCTTCCCGCCACGCACGAGGCCTACCTCAGTGAGTTTGAGGATCAAGTCGTGATCGTCGATCAGAACGGCCCGTACTTCGATCAAAACGAAAATCTCTTCGCCGTCCCCGAATATGTCGAACACGACACGGTTGCCGAAGCCCTCGCAGACCCCGAACTATTTAACGGCGAGATTATCGGTATCGAAGCCGGATCCGGGCTTATGGGCATGGTCCCGGACACACTGGAAGCCTATGGCGCAACCGATGACTTCGAAGTGATTTCGAGCAGTACCCCAGCGATGTTGTCCAGCCTCGAAAGCGCGATCGCGGACGAAGAGCCCGTACTCGTGACCCTGTGGAACCCGCACTGGGCGTTCGCGGACATGCCGATCAAGGCACTCGAAGATACCGAAGACGGCTGGGTCGAAGCAGACGGTTCATACTTCGTGGTCTCCGAAGAGTTCGACGCGGAACACCCTGAAATCGTGGAGTGGTTCGCAAACTCTAAGCTGACCCAGGAAGAGTACGCGTCACTGATGTACGACGTCAGCCAGGCAGAAGAACCGGCGGAAGGTGCTGAAGTGTGGCTCGAGGATTCCGCAAACCGAGCGACTGTCGATAGCTGGTTCGAGTAGCGAGCACTCCCCCAGACGCGATGTGGCGGGGCTGTAAAACTGAGAAAAAAAATTCAATACCCCCACACCAAAAACACCCCTCCGTTAAAAACTCTGAGTGTTGCCATTTAGCACAAAAATAATGAGTTGGCATAGTATTAACCTCACTAATTATGACCTAAATGCCAACACTCAGAGTTTATCACGGATGG